>JAQBOT010000016.1 GCA_028287885.1 Pedobacter sp. | reverse complement strand
CTGTACCCAGATCAATGTTTGTTGTATGATTAACCACATCGAAGTTGCCAATTACAAACACCGTGTTGGTTGCATCGGTAAGCTGAATATATTTGGTGGCACTATTGACCCCGAAACGTATGTTCGTGCTATTGAATACAGTGTTATTCTTCTTTAGGCTGATGAATTTAGCATACGCATTGAATAATGCACGCCTTTGGGTTTGTTGAAAATATTCCCAGTGTATCGGCTTCTCGCCCGTTCTCCCATTCTCATTGATGCCCACATCGTAACCGAGTTCTTGAAACTGCCAGATCATCTTCGGACCTGGAACAGCAAAAAGGAAGGCAGCGATTTGTTCCTCGCGTTTCAGTGCAGTAGCAAGCGTTTTCACATTGTACGACCCCGAACTATTTCCATAGGCCAAATTTTTAACCATCGTGCGCTCCTCATCATGGCTTTGCATATAGGTAACCAGGTTTTGCCCACTGGTAAATCCATGTGTACCGAAGAATGCTCTGGAGAAATCTGAAGTACCAACCCATCCCATGGTGGATTCATTCATGCTGCCATTAACATTGTTCCAAAGCATCATCCCCTGATCGGCTAATTCCTTTTCTTCATTGTCTGCGGCGAAATGCTCCAAAATAACATAGAAGTTATTTGGATCTATGCTCTTGATGTAGTTGTTGTAGTCCTTCCAAATTGCAATCCGGCTTGCATCGTAGTTGCCCCATGCTGAAACACTTGCATCAGAGGTGCCAGAATTGGTTTGTGTGAATCCTTTTGAAAGATCAAAGCGGTAGCCATCGATTTTATACTGTTGCATCCAAAACTTCAAGACATTCTTTACAAAGGATTTGGTGGCTTGGCTTTCATGATTGAAATCGTATCCCACATTAAATGGATGCGTAGGATCGGGATTGAACCAGGGACTATTCGCCGTTGGCTTGCCCGTAGCCGGGTCGAAATACATCTGCACCATCGGTGATTGGCCGAAAGAGTGGTTCAATACCATATCCATAATCACGGCAATTCCTCGACTGTGGCATTCATCTATAAAGCGTTGTAATGCTACCTTGTTGCCGTAAGCCTTGTCTGGGGCAAAGTAAAAGGACACGTTATATCCCCAGCTGGAATTGCCTTCAAATTCCGTTACCGGCATCAGCTCGATAGCATTGACGCCCAAACGCGTTAGATAAGATAAAGTATCTGTAAGTGTGCTGTAATTGTCGTTCTTAAGAAAGTCGCGTAAATGCAGTTCATAAACAACAAGTTTATTCTTTTCCGGGCGCTGAAAGGAAGTATTCTTAAAAGAATAGCTTGGTTGACTGGCTTGCATTACACTTATTATTCCTGTTGTTTTCCCAGAGGGGTAGGCTGGTATATTCGGATAATTGGCTGCAGGGATACTTGGATCGTTATCAGGATCCAGTTGAATCTCTGCGTATGGGTCAGCAACCTTGATTTTGCCGTCCACTACAAACTGATAGCCATACGCTTTCTGTGCGTCCAGGTGATCAATTTGTGTCCACCAGGTTTTCCCGTCTGGTGTCTTTTTCAGGAACTGATCTGTAGATGGCTGCCAGTTGTTGAAATCTCCAACAACATAGATACTTTGTTTTTCAGGTGCAAATAGCGTTACAATCGCCGATTGGCCACCATTTATAAAAACAACCCCTTCCTTTGCTCCTGCTGGTAAGTCTGCAACTTCTGCAGCGCCTGTAAGCACAAAAGTAAATGTATTTTCAACGGAGCTACTTCCATCATTCGCTGTGATCTTGACCTCTTGATTACCGGGAGCAGTAATCTTTACCTTGCCAGTAATCGATGTAGCTGTAGTTGCCGCAGCGAATTCGGTTCCATTCAATGAAAGGCTTAACTTAGCCGAATTAGAAGATACAGCACTTACTTCCAGCTCATCACCAAGCATCTTCGCGCTGATTACAGGTGTTGGAATATATGTTGGTTGGAACTCTGGAGCTGTAAAAGCTACATTAAGCTTGTTAGCTTCAAATAGAGGCAAGAATATATCTGAGCCATCGGTATTGGCGGCTTTAATGCCACCATCGCCACTGCGGAAAAGCATAACAAGCTTTAGAATCTTTTCTGAGGCAGGTACGCCGTAATAACTTCTTGGATTAAGTGAAATCTGGTATTTGTTGGTTCCTGCAGCCGTCATTTTTGCTGCAGCATCCGGGGCATTGAAGGACAGACTTTTTACATACTTCCAGTCTGTAGGTCCGGTACTTTTATCGGTTATGACGCCGGTATAGATGTAAATATCGCCACCCTTTCCCATAAAGGCGGCATTGCCTTTAGTGGCATCAAAGGTTAGAACGAAAGTATCATCTGCTGTAGGGAATTGCGCGGAAGTTGTAATTAGGCCAACCTGGCTAACTGGCGTAACAACAACTGGAGTTTGGTTTTCAGTTCCCGGATTAGCTTTCCGGCAGGCAGTTGCAGTAAGGGTAAAAATGAACAGCAGAAAATAGATATTCCTCATATCGTCTTCTCTTTATTACTTTGAATGTACAGCACGGATATTGCACCGAGGATCATGAATATCCCTGCAAGTACAATGGCATAAATTGCTTCACCATGATAAAATTTCTTCACGATCAAACCGCCAAAAAAACCGTTAATGATCTGTGGCATCGTAATAAAGAAGTTGAAAATCCCCATATACACCCCCATTTTACGTGGTGGGATAGAACTGGAAAGTATTGCATACGGCATAGATAAAATACTACCCCAAGCAAGTCCGATTCCGATCATCGAATAGATCAAGTAATCTGGGTTGCTGATGAAGTAGATTGATAATAACCCTGCTCCACCTGCAAGCAATGAAAAAGCATGTGCAACCTTGCGGCTGGTCGCTTTAGCAATTGTGGGCAAGATCAAGGCATAAACGGCGGAAACACCATTATAGATCCCAAACAGAAAACTCACCCAATTGGCTGCATCTGCAAATCTTTCAGAGGAGGTGTCGCCTGGAAGTACTTTGTAGATATGCTGTGCTATTGCCGGCGTTGTGAACACCCACATGGAGAACAATGCGAACCAGGAGAAGAATTGGACCAGGCCGAGCTGCTTCATGGTTAATGGCATATCTGAAAAATCTTTTAAAATGGACCATAGCCCCTTGCCTTCTTCAACGGCTGGACCTGTGTGGTAGCTATCCATTTCCTCCGGCGGATACTCTTTTGTAGTAAGTACGGTGTATAAAATCGTTGAGATTAAGATGGCTGCACCCACATAGAATGAATAGATCACGTTATGCGGAATTTGCCCTTGTGCAGCAACTTTGGAAACGCCGGCATATTCCGAAAGAATATACGGCAACCAGGAGCCGGCAATGGCACCTGAGCCAATCAGAAATGTTTGCATGGAAAAACCATAGCTCCTTTGGCTTTCTGGCAACTTATCTGCCACCAAAGCACGAAAAGGTTCCATGGCTACGTTCATTGAAGCATCCATAATCATCAGCATACCCGCACCTATAATTATTGGTGGCATCAGGCTAGCCATCATCGCAGAATTTGGCATCAGTATTAGCGCAATTGCTGTTAAGATTGCGCCAACCATGAAGTATGGCCGTCTTCTACCGAACTTGTTCCAGGTTCTGTCGCTATAGTGCCCGATTATCGGCTGCACGATCATACCCGTTAAAGGGGCTGCCAACCAGAATAAGGATAGGTGCTCCACATCTGCACCGAATGTCTGCAGTATTCGGGAAGCATTACCATTCTGTAATGCAAAACCAAACTGAATACCAAAGAATCCCATGCTCATGTTAAATATTTGAGCACTGGATAGCCTAGGTTTAGATAATACAAGACGCTTCGGGCTACCGGAATCCGGCGCCGACTCTTTTTCAGGAATAACGATTTCCATATTTAATGATTTAAAATTCTATAATCTGAGCACTGCCCGGTCCTGCAACGACATGGATGGAATGGTCGTTTGGATGGTTTATTTTTGTACCTGTTAATATATCGGAAGCGCCGCTAATCTTCTTATGCTCCAGGAGACTCAGAGGGATCTCAACTGTAGAATCGAAACGCTCGTTGCGATCAAAATTCACAAACACCAACAGCCTTTGAGTTTCCGTATATCTAATATAAGCATACAGTTTGTTGTGCATCGGTAGATGATAAAACTTTCCTTTAACAATCGCAGGGGCTGATCCGGCTACGGTAAGCACCTTCTTGTAGAAGTTGCGCAAGTGAACCTGAGACTCACTTAATTTTCCGCCGTCAAATGCACCATCGTTCATCCATTTCTGATGTTCCGGTACACCCCAGTAATCGAAAATAGTTGTTCGGCCATCACGGCCGCTAAATCCTTCTGCATCGTTTGCAGGCTCGCCTACTTCCTGTCCGGAATACAACATAACCGGGCCACCTGATAGCGTAGCGGATACAACCATTGCGGGGATCGCAAGGAATGGATTTCCGGCGAATGCCTGGGAAGCTATGCGCTCCTCATCATGGTTTTCTAGGAAGCGGATCATGTGATCGCCGAAACTTGCACTCTCTTTTTGCCAAACATAGTCGATGTCCGCAACAGTTGCATGATCCTCATTGCGCATTAAGCGTTTCAAGCCGTCATACAAGCCAACTTTGTCATACAGGTAGTCGAACTTGCCTTCGGTTAAATAGGTGCTGTAAGCATTCGGATTGTAAGCTTCGCCAATAAAGATTATGCCTGGTTTAGCTTTCTTTACTTCAGGAATTACCCAATGCCAAAACTCGAATGGCACCATTTCGGCCATATCACAACGGAAACCATCTGCACCTTTTTTAGCCCAGTAGATTAATATATCGCGGGTCTTTAGCCAAACCGGTGGGATCGGGTCAAAATGCTTGTTTCGATTATTCAAATAATCTACACCATAGTTTAACTTGACAGTCTCATACCAATCGTCTTTACTCGGGCTTTCAGAAAAGACATCGTTCCCGGTGGCTTTTGCAGGAAACTCAGCAAACTGCCCATCTTTTAAATCGCTTAGTGGTCGGGCATCCGGCGTACCAGCAGGTACAACAAAGTGTTTTCCCGGTGTATAGTAATAGTCGTTTTTAGCACTGAATGCCACATTTTCATCATCCTTTGCGCCAAAGTCTACAACGCCGGAAGGTTTGGTTGTAGACTTATAACTACGGGCGGTGTGATTGGGCACAAAATCAATAATCACTTTCAAACCCTGCTTATGTGTACGGTTCAAAAGGGCTTCAAATTCAGCCATTCTGTTTTTAACATCCACCGCCAAATCAGGATCTACATCATAGTAATCCCGGATTGCATATGGGGAACCTGCACGTCCTTTAACGACATCCGCATCAGCATTTGGAATTCCAAATTTGCTGTAGTCGGTAAGACTGGCATGCGCAATAACGCCAGTATACCAGATGTGCGTTGTGCCCAGTTCTTTTATTCCGGCTATCGCTTTATCAGTAATGTCGTTGAACTTACCAGACCCATTCTCCTGGATCGTTCCGTAAGGAACGTTGTTCGTTTGCTTATTGCCAAATAACCGAGGCAACATCTGGTAGATGATCAGCTTATTTTCTGTTTGCGCGGCCGACTGCTCCAAGGCTGTTGCGGATAACACCATCGTCATAAGTAAAGGTTTAATTAAGTTTTTCATACGCACACTTCCTTAAACAAGATCTCGGTCTCGCCCGTAGGTATAGCGTAAGCTTCATTTAACACTTTCACTTCTATTTCGTTTGCAGAATTATTCGTTATGCTGATCTGCGTAGAACTGATTTTAATTTTTAATTGAGTACCGCGGAAACCAATGTTAAAGGAAAAGGAATTCCACTGACTCGGTACGAAAGGATTAAACTGTAATTGGTTATCGCGCACTTTCATTCCGGCGAATCCTTCAACAATACTCATCCAGGTTCCTGCCATAGAGGTAATGTGCAAACCATCTTCTGTATCATTGTTGTAATCGTCGAGATCCAATCTTGATGTACGCAGGTAAAACTCATAGGCTTTTTCTTCATCGCTTAACCGTGCCGCAAGGATGCTGTGTACACATGGTGATAAAGAACTTTCGTGAACCGTTCTGGACTCATAAAATTTGAAGTTTCGTTTGATGGTTTCCAAGTCAAACTCATCTTCAAAGAAGTACATGCCTTGCAAAACGTCTGCCTGCTTGATAAAGCATGATCTTAAGATCCGATCCCAACTCCACTTTTGGTTTAGCGGACGCTCCTCTGCTGCAAGTTCTGCGACCAGGACCTGCTCTTTATCCATATATCCATCCTGTTGTAGATATACATTATGTTTCTTATCAAAAGGATAATACATCTGATCAGCAATTTTAGTCCAATCAGCTAGTTCCTGTTCTTCTTTAAAGTTCGTTAAGCCAACGATGCGCAGATATTCATCAACATCGCTGCTCTTTACAAGCTCAAAAGCTTCTTTAGCATAACGCATGCACCACGCAGCTAGTTTATTGGTATACCAGTTGTTGTTGATGTTGTTTTCATATTCATTCGGGCCAGTTACTCCAAGAATAACATAGCTGTTTTTCTCTTCGCTCCAGTTTACCCGTTGTTTCCAGAACCTGGCTATGCCGATTAAAACTTCCAAACCATAGGCAGCAAGGTAGCTTTGATCTCCAGTGTAGCGGATGTAGTTGTAAATGGCAAAAGCGATTGCACCATTTCTGTGGATTTCCTCGAAAGTAATTTCCCATTCATTGTGGCACTCCTCACCATTCATGGTAACCATTGGATATAAAGCTGCACCACTATTGAAACCCAGCTTCGCCGCATTTTCAATGGCTTTTTGCAGTTGGTTGTGGCGGTAAATGAGCAAATTTTTTGATACCTGCTGAGGCGCTGTAGCCAGATAGAAAGGAATACAATACGCTTCCGTATCCCAATAGGTAGAACCGCCGTACTTTTCACCTGTAAATCCTTTCGGGCCAATGTTCAAACGTGCATCTTTACCTGTATAGGTCTGGTTAAGCTGAAAGATATTGAAGCGGATTGCTTGTTGAGCAGCAACGTCGCCATCTATGATAATATCGCCTTCTTCCCACTTGTTTGCCCAGGCTTCTGCCTGATCTTGAAGCAGCTTATCGTACCCGCTTGCAATGGCACGTGAAATCGCCTTTTCTGCAGCGGCAAGCAAATCTTCCTTTTTATAGTTTTGAGAGGTAACGTTGGATGCGTATTTATAAACATCAACAACGTCATTCGCTTTAACCTCGTAGGAAAGCTTGGTTGCAATAAACTTATGTTTGGTCAATGTTTCTGCAGCCACAGTTACTTGTTGCTGGTTAACTTTTATCAGGGTATGTGCCGCTGTACAAACATCGAACTCGGTTTTCTTTGTTCTTAGTGTAAGATAAGCTGTTCCATTAGCCATATTGCTATTCACCTGATCCCAGAATTTCTCGTCGTAATTTGAATCCTGGTTTTTAACATCGCCATCTATGGAAGAAGTGATGGTTACATTTCCACTGAAGTTGAGTGGAATGATCTGGTAATGGATGGCGGCAAGCTCGTCATCTGCAATGCTGCAAAATCTCTTAGAGCTCACTTTCAACTTATTTCCACCTGGCAATTCTGCAACAAAGCTGCGTTCCAGATGGCCTTCTTTCATATTTAATATCCTTTGAAAATCGGATACTTTCGCGGTATGGAGATCAAGCGTCTCACCGTTAACATTTACATCAATTCCTATCCAGTTTGCCGCATTTAGTACTTTAGCAAAGTATTCTGGATAGCCATTTTTCCACCAGCCTACGCGGGTCTTGTCTGGATAATACACGCCGGCAACATAGTTACCTAACAATGTTTCTCCAGTGTATTTTTCTTCAAAGTTAGCACGCTGACCCATCCGGCCGTTGCCGATACTGAATATACTTTCAGATATTTTATTCAACTGAGCATCGAACCCTTCCTCAACTATTGTCCACTCATTTGCTTTTATATAGTTCTTCATCTTTATGCTTTTCTTCTTTATTTTATTAATGCCACAATTTCTTCTACCGTGATTCCAGAAAGATCACTAATCACAACGTCAGCCCCCATTAGGTTTGCTGCTTGTCCTATTCCTACTACTTTCATTTTTCCAGCTATAGCAGCTTGTACACCTGCTTGGGCGTCTTCAAAGACAATGCAGTGTTGAGCTTCGACACCCAGTAACCCGGCGCCTTTCAGAAAAACTTCTGGGTCTGGCTTAGATGTACCCACGTGATTTCCGTCTACAATGGCATCAAACAGTGGTGCAAGTCCGGTTCTTTCCAAGATCAAGCCCGAGTTTTTACTTGCTGAACCCAGGGCAATCTTGATTCCGGATGCTTTTAGATCCTGCAGTAGTTTTAATGACCCCGGTAACACTTCGCTTTCGGTCATCTTGCTGATCATCTTGACATATGCTTCGTTCTTGGTTGTGGCCAGCACTTCCTTCTCCGCTGCAGTTTTTTCTACGCCACCCCATTCCAGGATCATATCCAGAGAACGCATGCGATTTACACCCTTAAGGTGTTCATTCTGGGCTTCTGTGAAGTCAAAGCCAAGCGAGTTGGCCAGGTCTTTCCAGGCCTTGTAATGGTATACTGCTGTATCAACCAGGACGCCGTCCAGGTCGAATAAGCATCCAATGTTTTGATTATTGATATGCATTAATTTAATTCTAAGACCAGGCTTGTGCTGGGGGGAATAGCAATGTTTGTTAGATTATTCAATTTTTCGCCAGTGATGATGTTTGTAGCGGAGCTGGCTTTCTCCATTCTTTCTGCAAAACGAGCAGTCTTCAGACTCTTTGCTTTATCTTCTGTATTCACAATAACCATGATCGTTTTGGAATTATCATCGGTATATCTGAAATACACATAAAGGCCGTCCTGAGGAATAAACTGCATGAGTTTGCCCGTGCTTAAAGCAGCACTCGTCTTGCGGTAGTTTGCAAGTTTGCTTATGTAATTAAAAGCTGCATTTTCCTTTTCTGTCCTTCCAGAGGCGATAAACTTATTGGCCTTATCCCCTTTCCAGCCACCGGAAAAGTCCGAGCGTACCAAACCGTCTGGGTTGGAATAGTTTTTCATCAGAATCTCTGTTCCATAATAGATCTGCGGAATGCCACGCATGGTTAACAATATGGCCATTCCAGTCTTATATTTATTGAAGTCTTCATTTACCATGGAGTAAAAACGGCTCATGTCATGGTTGTCCATAAACACAAGGTTTTTAGTCGCGTCTTTATAGAGGAAGTCTTGCGCAAGGGTTGCATATAGTCTGTTCACACCATCTGTCCAGCCCATTTTGCCGTTCAATGCTTCATAAATTGCATCTTTAATCACTGCATCAGTAATTCCTGGAAGATGGGTATCTAAACCACGGTTAACTACATTGCCACCAGTGAAATAGGCTTGGCTTGCAACTGAATTAACAAGCGTCTCTCCAAAGATTGAAAGATAAGGGAATTCTGCTTGAAGTTTTTGCGCCCAGTCGGCCATGTACGCTGCGTCATTATATGGATAAGTGTCCAACCGCAGGCCATCAATCCCGGCGTATTCTATCCACCAGATGTGATTTTGGGTCAGGTAATTTTGTACATAAGGGTTTCGTTGATTAAGATCCGGCATAGAAGGGACAAACCAGCCATCTAACATTTGTTTCCTATCTCCAGCGGAAGCATGGATATCCATTACCGGTTGATCACGGTAATTTGTTTGGGTGTACACCGGCCATTGATTTAACCAATCTTTCATTGGCATGTCTTTGAAGGTGTAGTGCCCGGTGCCAATATGATTGTGCACAATATCTTTAATTACTTTTAGTCCTTTTGCATGAACCTGCGCCACATAACTTTTGTAGAGCGCGTTTGTTCCATATCTTGGATCTATCTTGTAATTGTCGGTCGCCGCATACCCATGATAGGAAGCATTGGCCATGTCATTCTCAATTTCGGGCGTCATCCATACGGTTGTTACCCCCAATTCTTTCAAGTAATCCAGGTGATTGATTACACCCTGAATATCTCCCCCATGACGAAAGTACATGGAGTCGCGGTTTAGCTTTGTTTCCTGTAGGCCTTTGACTACATCGTTAGAGGCATCGCCATTTGAAAAGCGGTCTGGCATTAACAAATACACCAGGTCTTTACTCGTCACACCTTGTACCCTGCCCGCTGCTTGATCTCTTGTTTGCAGTTCGTAGCTGTAGGTTGCATTCTTCTTGCCTTTCTGCATGAAGTTGATCGCAAACTTACCCGGCTTGGTATCCGCAGCAATTTCAAGATCTAAAAAAAGGTAATTTGGGTTTTCTACTTTATTCACCTTAACTAAGGTAATCCCCGGATAGCTCAATTGCACCTCATTGGTAGCAATCTGATTGCCATGAACAAGCAATTGTAATTTCGGGTTATGCATACCTACCCACCAGGACATTGGTTCTACTCTTTCAAGTTTCGCAATTTGTGCAAAGGAATTTATGGAGGTAATCAGTAGGAGGAGGAGAAAAAGTCTTTTCATCTTTTTTATGAGCAATTATTGATGGAAGTCGTCGGGCTATTTTTAAAGAAAAAGAAGCCCTGCAGTAAACTGCAGGGCTTAAATATTAAATTAGTTTTTTGTAAGTATGTAAGTCTTCGCTTCTGGATTAAGCGTAATGGTGTAATTTCCAGCAGTTGCAACCTTGATGTTAGGGCCATCTTTATCAACGAGCTTTCCATCAGCACCACCCAGGTTTACATCCCAAGCATCAGCAAATCTGAATTTAATTTCACCAACAACCAGGTCTAATTTTACCTGATAGTTTCCTTTACCGTCATTGATCGCCTTCATGTCAGTATCTGCGTTCCATCCTCCTGGGGTTGCATCTCCGATCACTCCCCAACCGATTGTATCTTCAATCTTCCAGGTGTTCGCGTTTAAATCTACTGTAAGTGTTTTTAAGCCAGCTGAAGGAGCTGAAAAATCTCCACCTGAAGTACTGATTTTACCGCCGCCAGCATCACCAAAAGCAACATCCCATTTCTTTGCAGGTGTTACTTTGAAACCGAAATTACCTTCAGTAAAAGCAATTACACCGACATAGATTCCATTTCCAGTAAGGGAGATCAAACTATCTGCCGTTTCAGGTTTCCAGCCTTGGTAAGCACCCGGTACATATATCCATGCAGAAGCAAGATATGGCGTGCCAGATAACGTAATTACATTGGAATAGGTAGGCAAGTTAGCTGCAGCCGCAGATTTCAAACGCACTTCAAGTTCTGCTGGCTTACCAATCGTAGCGCCTAAACTTAACATCATCTTGTTTAAATCTGCAACAGTTGTCGAATACGTTGTTGCTGTCGTAACCATTTCTTTAGCTGTTACGAAGTTGTTGCCTTTTAGGTCGAACTGTAATGTACTGGTCACCGGAACCTGGTAACCTGTTACGGTCGCTTGCGGAAAGGTAAATGTAACAGCGGTCTTTGCCGCATCCTGGGTAGACAAGGCTACCGTAGTGTTTGACGCCGCAAGGGTTCCTGCTGCACTTACATTAGCAACAACTTTGTCTTCGTCCTTTTTACAAGACCAAAGCGATACAGCAATTAAGCTGAAGGCTAGGGTTTTTATAAGTATTGATTTCATATTTTAATAGCTAAAGATTAATAACCTGGATTTTGAACTAAGTT
>JAQBOT010000466.1 GCA_028287885.1 Pedobacter sp. | reverse complement strand
TATAAGTCGTCCAGAGATTGTTCCTGGCCTATCGCCGATACGGCATCTATGGTAGCCAATCTGAGATCCTGGTCTTTGCTCTTCAATAATTTGGTGATTTTCGGCAATGCCTCTTTTGAACCCGCTTTACCAAGCATCTGTACCAGTTGCACTTTCAGTTCTGGTGAAGCTTTTCCAAGTTTTGTTATCCACAATCCGCTTGTTGCAGGCGTAATTGATGGTAAGGCAAACTTTAAGGCTGCAGCGCGATATTCGGCATTTTTGTCATCCATTGCCGCGAGAAGCAATTCATTTGAGTTTTCTGTTTGCGAATCCACCAAAATCTTCAACGCCGCAGTACGAGTATGAACTTGATTGTCGCCAATCGCCTTTTCTGCAATCAGCTTGGCAACTTGGCTCGCCTGGCTTTTGTTTCCATCTTTTACGAGCATTTGAGCATAGTAAAGATTACTTTCTAGCGCATTCTTATTTTCATAAAGATATCCTGCTTGTGCAGCAGCAGCATTAAGGATCTGCGCAGAGGATGGATCAGCGATATGCGCCAAAGCAGACAATGCAGCTTTAGCCACTTTCTCATCTGAAGAAGAGGCAAGCGCGTGTAAGGCAGGAAGAGCCTGTTTACTCCTGCTTAAACCCAAAGCTTCTACGACGGCAAGTTGTGCCGGGCCCGTCGCCGTTGGCAAGGCACTGGCAAGAGCGGCTTTTGAAGCATCCGAATTTATTTTCACCAAAGCTCTTGCCGCTGGGTCAGCGAGTTGTGCGTCATTAAGGTAAGTTTGCAGGCAAGGTACCGCATCATCCCGACCTACAAGCTCAAGCTGGCTGATCAGGAATTCTTTGTTTTGCTTATCGGCGACCGCGCTTAAGGCTTTGCAATAGGCATTTACGCTCATCACCCGGTCTGCTTCATTTGCTTTGTCCATTACATAGGCCGAGTACCCTCCTATCGCATATTCAAGCAAGCCATTGTTGCCTTTTCCTGGAGCAGCAAGTCCGCTCATTAGGGTTACAAATCCGGCTTCGCCCATGTCGCTAATTTCCAACATGCTGCCTTTCAGCTCTTGGGCATTCTTGGCGGGAAGTTGGGCAAGCAGATCCGCTATGCGGGTAGTTAATGTACGCTGGTCTTTGCTGCCTTGTGCAAATGCCGTATGGCTAAATGCAACTATCGCAAGCAGTATTAGAGTTATTTTCTTAAACATGATGTAGAATTATTTGGTTAAAACAGGATTGTCAGTTATAATCTTAGATGAAATATGGTGCACGCATTACAGGATCAATGAGCCTGTTTGCTTCTTCATCATCAATAAACTGCTGTTTTTGGGGATCAAATTTCAATGAGCGGCCAAGTTTCAAAGCAATCATACCCATATTGACAATCGTGCAGGATCGAAATCCATTTTGTTCGTTCAATGCGAATTGTTGTCGCGTTTTAACCGCATGAGAAAAATCAGTAACCTGTAATGGTGGCTCCGGAAAAGCAGCCAGCTTACGTTGAAGATCGGGGATGTCTGATTTAAAGCCGGGATAGAGCTTTCCTTTTGGTCCTTGTATATAAGGCACGTTGACGTCTTTCCCTTCACCATCCAATATAATTTGGCATCCATCTGCATAGGTGTATGTAATTCTACGCCATATGCCAACGGCATCCGTATGCTGTTGCGGCGCATCCACCTCTACCGATATTGGGCTGGTATCATCTTTACCCAGGAAGTACTGAACGGGATCCAAGTAGTGTTGGCCCATATCACTTAGCCCACCGCCATCATAATCCCAATATCCACGAAAGGTCTGATGAACACGGTGCGCATTGTATGGCTTGTATGGCGCTGGCCCAAGCCATGCCTCGTAATCTAATTCTGGCGGAACAGGTTCAGGCTGTAGATTGTCTTTACCTACCCAATAAAATTTCCAATCAAAACCGGTATGCTTGCTTACGGTAACTTTCAACGGCCATCCGAGTAAGCCACTGTCTACAAGTTTTTTAATCGGCTTTACTGGCGTTTCCATTCCGTAAAAATTATCTTTAAATCGGAACCAGGTATTTAGACGGAAGATCCGTCCATGTTGTTGTACGGCTTCCATAACCCGCTTACCTTCTCCAATGGTATGTGTCATTGGCTTTTCGCACCAGATGTCTTTACCGGCGTTCGCAGCTTCTACAGCCATAATGCCGTGCCAATGGGGAGGTGTTGCAATATGGACGATATCCACTTCTGGCAGTCTGATCAATTCCCGGTAATCACTAAAGGTTTTTACACCTTTATCTAACATTGCTGCTGCTTGTGCAAGGTGTCCTTTGTCCACATCACAGATTGCAACCACCTGGGTTCCCTCATAAGGAAAATGGTTGCGTCCCATTCCACCAACGCCGATTACAGCTTTCGTTAACTTGTCGCTTGGTGCTAAAAACCCCGGACCGCCGAGTACGTATCTGGGAACGATTGTAAATGCAGTAAGGGCTACTGCTGATTTCTTGATAAAGTCTCTTCTAGAGTTCTCTTTGATTACTTCCATTTACGCTTGCATATTGAATATTGATTCACATTAATTATTCAAGTCAATAAATACAGTAAATTTAATTTATGCTACAGCTTTCCTTACCACCACGTCGTTAATTCTCAATACATAAAATTAAAAGCACTGACGCCAGTACCTGCCAATCGCCGACAAATATTCCTTTTCATACAAGTTTTCTGGTGCATTGTAATTTAGGAATTTTAATGTATTCTTTTCTGCTAAAATAAATTGGCTTTGTAACTTAGAAGGTAAAGAAGCCTTAATCGGGTATAGCTTAGTTAGAACAATCACAATTGAATTTGATAATGTTTGAGAATTAGCGGAAATTGCTTGGCAGGTTGTGCACAATTGAATAAGCTAGATTCTTTCTTAATTGAGTATCAGCTATCTTTCTATTCTAAACCAATCGTAAATCATTCAAAACACTTAATTATGAAAAAAGTAACTGGTCTTGGTGGCGTATTTTTCAAATGCGATGATCCAAAAGGCATGAACGAATGGTACGCTAAAAACCTAGGAGTGCCTACTACGGAGTACGGTGCAACGTTCGAATGGCGTCAGGCAGATAATCCTGCTTCAAAAGGTTCCACAGCCTGGTGCACCTTTCCACAAGACACGAAATATTTTGATCCCTCAACAAAGCCATTCATGATCAACTACCGGGTAGAAGACATTGTAGCACTGGTGGCAGAATTGAAAAAGGATAATGTAACCATTATCGATGAAATCTCTGAATATGAGTACGGCAAATTTGTCCATATACTCGATCCAGAAGGCAATGTTATTGAACTCTGGGAGGCGGTAGATGAAGTGGATGAAGATGAAAAGCCCGTCTAAAAACTAATATTGCCCCGTGGCCAGCATAACGAGCGTGCAAGCTTCTATTGGCTCAATTGCATGTTCGTTTAGTAGTTCCTCTAGTTCTGCATTCTCAGTTCCCGGATTGAAGATCACCCGTTTTGGGTTCGTCTTGAGGATATAGTCGTAGTACGAATTCTGAAGGTGCGGTCCTATATAAAGGGTGATCGTGTGTACATCATCGTGAATGGTGCCTGGCTGTTCAATTTCAACGCCTGCAACTGCCCCTGCCTTGATTCCCACATTGATAATGTCATGTCCTTTGGCTTTCAGCATTTGCGCTGCTTTATATGCGTATCTGGTCGGATTTGGTGTAGCACCAATAATTAGCGTATTTTTCATGTTTGGCATTTCTAAATCTTTATTGCTGCATGCGCCATCAATAACAGGGGCAAATTAACACAACAATCCCCGCAAATGAATGTTTAAGCGCTACTGGTTTTTCAATATGGCGTTTGCGCAGTTTATGCCGTCAATGGCTGCAGAGACAATCCCACCGGCATAGCCGGCACCTTCCGCACATGGGTATAAACCGGCAATCTGCAGATGTTGAAAGTTGTCTTTATTTCTCGGAATTCGTACGGGTGAGGAACTTCTGCTTTCTACACCGACCAAAATGGCCTCGTTGGTATAATATCCGTTCATCTTTTTACCAAACCGGGGTAGTGCACGCTGTAAGCTTTCAAAGACAAAATCCGGCAGGGTATCCTGAAGCATCGCGCTCTTGGTACCCGGCAGATAGGAGTTTTTTGGTAGATCTACCGACAAGCGGTTCTGAACAAAGTCAACCATCCGCTGTGCTGGAGCAACCAGGTTACCGCCGCCAAGCTGAAAAGCCGTTCTTTCTATGTCAGCCTGAAAGTTCATCATCCGCAGCGGGTCAGTTCCTACTACATCATCAAGCGTGATCTGAACCACAGTACCGGAATTGGCAAATGGATTATTTCTTTTTGATGGCGACCAGCCGTTAACCACGATCTCATCTGAATGGGTTGCACAGGGAGCAATAATGCCGCCAGGACACATACAAAAAGAGAACACGCCACGGGCATCAACCTGCTCTACCAGGCTGTAGTTGGCGGGTGGTAAATGTTCAGACCTGATATCACAATGGTATTGTGCAGCATCTATAATATACTGCGGATGTTCAATGCGAACTCCTAATGCAAATGGCTTGGCCTCGACAAGGATTTGTTTCCGGTTTAACAGTTCATAAATATCACGGGCTGAATGTCCGGTTGCGAGTATCACAGAATCCGCAAGAATCTTTTCCTGGTCATGAACAACTACCCCTTTAATCTTACCTGATTCAAGAATTAAGTCTGTAACCTTTTGATCGAATCGGACCTCGCCCCCGGCATTAAGAATGGTTTCTCTGATTGCGGTAATAATCTGAGGAAGCTTATTGGTTCCAATATGCGGACGGGCATCGATCAGGATATCTGCTGGAGCACCATGCTGAACGAAGGTTTCCAACACATTATTTACATCCCCGCGCTTGTTTGATCGGGTATAGAGTTTTCCGTCAGAATAGGTTCCGGCTCCCCCCTCGCCATAGCAATAGTTGGATTCTGTATTTACGAGTCCCTCTTTGTTGATGGTGGCTAGATCACGGCGGCGTTGTTTAACATCCTTTCCACGTTCAAGTACAATGGGTCTAAATCCATTCAAAATACATTGTAATGCGGCAAATAATCCCGCAGGACCAGCACCGACAACAAGTACATGAGGCCTATTGACTACACTGGGGAAATTGGTGGAATATATATCGGGCAGCGCTTGCTCGTCAATAACGGCGCGGACTTGCAATCTGTAAATTACCAGTCTGGAACGGGCATCAATGGATCGTTTTAAAACCTTATGGTCTAAAATACGTTTTTGATCAATATGAAGAGCAGCAGATAAAGCAGCCAAAATTGCAGATGTATTCTCTATATCGGCTGGGGATAGCTTGATTTCGATGTCTTTTTGCATATTCTTGTCAGGTTTCTATCCTGAATTGTAACAAAGGTACAG
>JAQBOT010000451.1 GCA_028287885.1 Pedobacter sp. | reverse complement strand
TCATTGTTGACCCAGATACTGAAAAGGAGAACAAACATCCAAATTATATAAAGGAGGAGGATATCGAAGCAATTGTAAACTGGGTTAAGTCAGGAGGCGTTTTGCTTTTAATGGCAAATGATAGTGCCAACACAGAACTTGAGAAGTTTAACATGCTTGCAGCGAACTTTGGCGTTTCGTTCAATAAAGACAGTAAAGGAAAGGTTATCGGAAACCAGTTTGACATGGGAAAAATTACCATAACCCGTTCTAACCCTATATTTGCCACGCCTAAGGCAGTTTTCATTAAAGAGTTTAGTAGCCTGCATCTTACTGGTTCGGCCCAATCGATTCTGAAAGATAAGGACGGGAATGTGGTCGTGGCCACTGTAAAGTTCGGCAAAGGAACCGTGTTGTTTATTGGAGATCCCTGGTTGTACAATGAATATGTTGATGGCAGGAAGCTTCCCACAGAGTACGATAATTTCAATGCCGGGGATGACATTATACATTGGATAAACAAACATTTACCAAGCTCTGCACAGTGGTAAGGTTAAAGGCACAACAGCTATTTAGCAGACTTCGCTGCAAGCATTTCTTATCATATGCCGTTTTTTCTTGTAGGTGTAACTAGAGGGTTTCAAAAATAATGCATATTTTGGAAACGATAACCGAATATATTTTAGTTGAGCTTATCACTTGGCTCTTTTCTTAAAACACCAAAATGGTAAAAGAAACTTCAACCGCTTGTAAAGAACTAAACGTATGAGAACGATACAAGCCGTACACTCGGAAGATTTTAAGCAATATGATACGAATAAGATAAGAGCGCGTTTTCTGCTTAGCGACCTAAAGTATCTTAACCAAGCAAACTTTGTTTATTCACATTATGACAGGATGATCACCGGTTTGGTTCATCCAGGCTTATCTGTAATCACATTAGGTAATTATGATATTTTGCGCTCTGAGTATTTCCTAGAGCGTAGAGAGATGGGGATCATTAACGTTGGGGGACCAGGGCAAATCGAAGCCGAGGGGGCACTTTATAATTTGAACAAATTAGATGCCTTGTATCTTGGTAAAGGCGTAAAGTCGGTGACTTTTAAAAGTGAGAACGATGCAGAACCTGCGTTGTTTTATACCTTGTCAGCACCTGCCCATGAATCGAAGCCCACAACGTTTCTTGCGCATCAAGATGCTTTTTCAATGATGTTGGGCAGCTTAGAAAATGCCAACGAACGAAAAATTGTGCGTTACATTCACAAGGATGGCATTCAAAGCTGTCAGCTTGTAATGGGCCTGACAATACTATCAAACGGAAGCATTTGGAATACGGTACCTCCCCATACGCATGATCGGCGGATGGAAGTCTACTTCTATTTTGACCTTGACAATGATGAACGCGTTCTCCATCTCATGGGCGAACCAGAAGAAACCAGACATATCCTTGTTGGCAACCATGAGGCGGTATTGTCGCCACCCTGGAGCATTCATGCTGGGGCCGGAACAAAAAATTATAGTTTTATATGGGGTATGGCTGGAGAAAATATCGACTATGCAGATATGGATGCCATCTCAATAACAGAAATAAGATAATGGAAAACAACTTCTCTTTAGCAGGCAAAGTAATTATAGTAACTGGCGGCACAGGCATTCTTGGTCACTCTTTCGTGAATGCCATCGTTGAAGCCGGCGGCAGTGTTGGAATATTAGGAAGAAATGAAAAGGTAGCACATGAACGTGCAGAATCTATAAATAAAGCTGGTGGCAAGGCCATTGCGTTGGTTGCTGATGTGTTAGACGAAACACAACTATTGGCATGCAAAAGGCAAATATTAGATGCATTTGGAAAAATAGACGGGCTGGTGAATGCAGCTGGGGGTAACCAACCCGAAGGCGTGCTTATGCCCGGTGAAGATCTGTTCCAAATGAACCTTGCAGGGATGAAAAAGGTTATGGACCTTAATTTATGGGGGACGATATTACCTACGCAAATCTTTGGACAAAGCATCGCGGAGACTGGAGGTGGCAGCATTGTAAACATATCTTCAATGAACTCGAAAAGGGCAATAAGCCGCGTACTTGGATATAACCTCGGGAAAGCAGGGGTAGACTACTATAACCAGTGGTTTGCCGTAGAACTTGCAAATCGCTATGGAGATAAGATACGAATGAATGCTATTGCGCCTGGGTTCTTTCTCACAGAACAAAACAGGGGTTTACTTACGGTGCCTGATGGAGGATATACAGAACGCGGAAATCTGGTGATTAATCACACACCCTTTAAGCGATTTGGAGATCCGGATGAACTAAAAGGCGCTCTAGTGTGGTTATTAAGTGACGCCTCTAAGTTTGTAACCGGCACGATGATATCAGTGGATGGCGGTTTTTCTGTTTACGGGGGTGTTTAATAACAATGAAGTGAAAACATTTTTAGACGATAACTTTCTTTTGAACAGTGAGATTGCCGAAAGGTTATATCATGACTTTGCGAAAGCAATGCCGGTGATCGACTACCATTGTCACCTGCCAGTGCAGGAGATTGCTGCGGACAAGAATTTCGACAACCTTACTCAGGTATGGTTGAACGGCGATCACTACAAGTGGCGGGCAATGCGTTCAAATGGTGTTTCGGAAGAATATATTACAGGTAACAGGAGCGACTGGGAGAAGTTCGAAAAGTGGGCTGAAACTGTTCCATATACATTAAGAAACCCGTTGTACCATTGGACACACCTCGAATTGCAGCGCTATTTCGATATACATGACATTTTATCTCCGGCGACGGCAAGAAAGATCTACGACGAATGTACAGCGAAACTGCAAACACCTGCCTATTCTGTAAGAAATCTGCTTCGTAAAATGCGTGTAACAACCATTGCAACGACAGACGACCCCTTAGATAACCTGCAATATCATCAACAAATTAAGGCTGATGGCTTTGATATTCAAATACTGCCAGCTTTCAGGCCTGACAAGGCGATGCAAGTTGATGATCTTCAAGGGATCAACAGTTATATTGATAAGCTTGAATTGCTGTCTGAAACAAAAATCAGAAACTTTGGTGGATACCTTGATGCACTCAAAGCAAGGCATGACTACTTTGCTGCCAATGGTTGTGTGATTTCTGATCATGGACTTGAACACATGTACTCGGAAAGTTATACCATGCAGGAGGTTGAAGAGATCTTTGTCAAAGTGCGTTCTATGGGTGTGTTGCAGCCAAAAGAAGTCGCTCAATTTAAATCGGCAATGCTTTATGCTTTTGCACTTTGGGACCATGAAAAAGGTTGGGTGCAACAGTACCACCTGGGTGCTTTAAGAAACAACAACAATAGGCTATTGCGCCAATTGGGTCCTGATACCGGCTTTGACTCCATCGGCGACTTTACGCAGGCCGAAGCTTTAAGCCGGTTCTTAGACCGACTTGATAAAACAAATCAGCTAACCAAAACCATTTTGTACAATCTTAATCCAGCAGATAATGAAGTGATGGCTGCAATGGTGGGTAATTTTAATGATGGTTCGGTAGCAGGTAAGGTCCAATGGGGCTCTGCCTGGTGGTTTCTCGATCAAAAAGAAGGCATGACCAGACAGATAAATTCATTGTCTAATCTGGGCCTACTAAGCAGATTTGTAGGCATGTTAACGGATTCAAGAAGCTTCCTTTCGTTCCCCAGACATGAGTATTTCCGGCGTTTGTTATGCAATTTGTTTGCAGAAGACATCCAGAATGGGGAGCTTCCCAACGATGTCGAATGGATTGGAAAAGTTATACAGGATATATGCTACAACAACGCGAAAACATATTTTAATTTCTAAGATGCGGAAAGTATTAAGCTTTGGTGAATTGTTATTACGTATTTGTCCGGATGCCGCCGGAGATTGGTTGTCTGGAAATACGCTTCCATTTTATGTTGGTGGAGCTGAGTTGAACGTTGCAACGGCTCTTGTAATGTGGAAAATTCCTTCGGCATACTTCACGGCATTGCCTGATAATCTTATGAGCAAGCAACTTACAAGTTTTCTTGAAGACAAAGGAATAGATTGTTCGAGAATTGCATTACAAGGTGAGCGGATGGGATTGTACTATTTGCACAAGGGCAAAGACATGAAGAACGCGGGTGTAATTTACGACCGTGCAAATACCTCTTTTTCTGCTTTAGAGCCCGGATCTTTGAACTGGGACTTAATTTTTAAGGATGTAGGTTGGTTTCATTTTAGCGCGATTTGTCCTGCGCTTAGCCAGAATGTAGCTGATCTATGCAAAGAAGCATTACAGGCTGCGCGAGAAAGAAATATTACAATCTCCTTGGATCTAAATTACAGAGAGAAGCTTTGGAAATACGGTAAAGACCCTGTGGCCATAATGCCGGAGCTAGCCATCTATTGTGATATAATTATGGGCAATATATGGGCAGCTGAAAAGATGCTTGGTGTTACCATGGATTATGGAAAGACTGAACTAGACAGTAAAGAAGCATTTCTAGAACAAGCGCAGGCGAGTTCTATAGGTTTGATGAACCTGTTTCCAAACTGCAAGGCTGTGGCAAATACTTTCCGCTTCGATGAAAACTCAGGTATTCGCTATTTCACTACCCTTTATACAGAGGGCATGCTAAACGTCTCCAAAGAATATGCTGCAGCTCATATTGTAGATAAGGTTGGAAGTGGCGATTGCTTCATGGCAGGCTTAATTTATGGGTTCTTCAAGGAACTCAAGCCCCAAGACACCCTAGCTTTTGCCACCTCGGCATCTTTTACGAAACTTTTCATTCCTGGCGATGGGACCACGCTCGGAACTGCAGATATTGATACTCAGATAAGAAAATATGAAAACTAAAGAAGCGGCACTGTCAGCCATTATT
>JAQBOT010000430.1 GCA_028287885.1 Pedobacter sp. | reverse complement strand
TGGTAAGTTCTGTTGCCGAAATAGAGTTTCCATTAAAGTGGTGGTAGCTTCGGAATAGAATCCAGGCTATAATACTTATGTGTTACTTTATCACCATTAATGCTGATAATACGAAATCCAGAAGGATCCTTTCCAAGTGGTTTGCCAACCGGTCCTGTTGTAACCATCTCTATGTTATTTGACTTGCCGAGACTATTTCTATGGTAGTGTCCAGCAAAAATGTGGGTTACGCCAGAGGTGGAAAAAAGATCCAGATAGGTTTTCCTTGTAGCAGAATCAATATTGAAATAGTCGTTTTTCTCTAACGGGTCTGTAAGAAACCAGGAGTGATGCTGGAATATCAGGATGGAAGACGCACGTTCTTTCTTTGCTTTTTTCAGCTCATTGCGCAGCCATTTATCTTGTGAATTTGCCTGCAACTGTACACCAGAAGGACTTTTAAAGTATAAAGAATTCAATACAATTGCGTGCATGCCTTTATACTTAATCGTAAAATGATCAGGTCCAAACTCTTTGTTAAAGTTTTTTATATCCTGCGCCTTGGGATCATTAGTCACATCATGGTTGCCGGCAACATGGTACACCGGAATACTTTTATCAAGCTGGGCTACGATACGCTTATATTCTGAGATCTGGACCTTGTCTCCGGCTTTGTTAACCAAGTCGCCGGTAATAATCACAAAGGCCGGATGAAGGTGGTTTGCTTCCCTTATTGCCTTTTCGAAGTTCTCCGTTTCTTTGGTAAAATCCTTGTTGGCAGTAAAAAACCCGAACTGCGGGTCGGTCATCTGAATAAAGAAAAATGGCTCTGGGCTTTGCTTTCTACTTGCACAACCTCCAATGGTGTACAGGATAAATAAAGTGGCCGCGATTAGAATAGATAATTTAGGGTTACTTCTCAAGTTCTTGATTCAATTGTTTACTATTTCCACTGATCATCTTAGCCAGATTGCTTTAAGTGCATTTAAGATGCAAAGAAACCGGTGCCTCATGCCCGGGGTTATCATCTTTGTCTGATTTCTATATGGGCGAGCAAGATACAAAGGAACGGGCACAACGTTACGAAATGGTTAAGCTACAATTAACAACTTACCTATTCTTCGCCTTGAAATACCAAACTTATGGGATTGATGAAAGCATTTTTCAGGATTAGATTTACATAGGATATCAACCTAATCGTCCTTTATCCCAATAATACACTCCGGTATATTCCAATCAAAGACAATCTATATCAATACTAATTAAGATCTTATGGCGCTCGAAGGTAATACAATAGAACTTAGTGCTGCTAAAGAGTTAGATGCACTAATTAAGGGGTTCGTAATCACACAGACAGATGGTGAATACAACTCGGTGAGAAAAATATGGAATGGTATGGTTGATAGGAAACCCGCCATCATTGTTCGATGCTTGAACAACAATGATATCATTCAGGCCATAAGATTTGCAAGAGAACACAACCTCGTGATTTCTGTTCGGGGCGGCGGACATAACATTACTGGCAACGCCGTATGTAATGGAGGGGTTATGATTGATCTTTCTTTGATGAAGGCAATTCAGGTGAACCCAGAGGAACAAACTGCAGACGTCGAAATGGGTGCCACCTGGGGCGACTTTGACAAAGCGACCCAGCAATATGGGTTGGCTACAACTGGTGGTTTGATTACCAGTACCGGTGTAGCCGGACTGACACTTGGCGGTGGTGTTGGTTGGCTGGTCCGTAAGTATGGACTAAGTTGTGATAATATGATTGAAGCGGAAGTTGTTACTGCTGATGGCAGGGTTGTAATTGCGAGTTTGCTTGAAAATCCAGATCTATTTTGGGGTTTGAGAGGTGGCGGCGGCAACTTTGGCGTAGTAAGTTCAATGAAGCTTCGTGTTCATCCAGTTTCCACAGTACTTGGAGGCATGATTGTGTATACAAGGGATAAAGCTGGAGAAGTTATCAGATTTTATCGCGAATTCATGAAGACAGCCCCAGACGAATTAACTTTATATACCGCTTTATTGACGACTCCTGAGGGTGTACCGATAGTAGCAACAATTGGCTGTTATTGTGGTGATATCGATAAAGGAGAATCTATAATAAAACCACTTAGAACGTTCGGCTCTCCAATTGCTGACCTCATCGAACCTATCCCCTACATACAAATGCAGTCCCTTCTTGATGCTGGGTTTACAACTGGAAACAGGTATTATTGGAAATCCGGCTTCCTCCAAGAACTTTCAGATGAAGCAATTGACCATATCATCAGCCATATGGCTATCAACCCTTCTCCATTTTCTTCAACTGTCATTGAACTTTATGGTGGAGCTGGGAGCAAGGAGCCCGAAGGTGGCACCGCTTATCCACATAGACAATTAGAATTTAATCTTGTAATCAATGCAAACTGGATAGTAACCCAAGATGATGAGAAGAATATCAGTTGGGTGCGATACTTCTGGCAAACCATGCAACCCTTCTTAAGCCACAAAGTGTATGTAAACGCTTTAGGTGTTGAAGGAGAAGACCGCATAAGAGAAGCATATGGAGATAGTTATACGCGGCTAGCCACTCTGAAAAGCAAGTATGATCCTGATAATGTTTTTCAAATGAATCAGAACATTTTGCCGGCTTAAATAGCATGTCTTAACCTTTAGCCGGTACCCTCACTCTTTAACGCAACAAAAACATGTCTGTAATAGTAATTACTGGATGCAGTACTGGTATCGGATATGCCACTGCAGAAACCCTTGCACGAAACGGTCATACTGTGTATGCCACGATGCGAAATCCAAAAGCCTCGCCTCAATTAGACGCTCTTACGGATGCTGACAAACTTCCCATAACCATTTTTCCAATGGATGTATTGGATGACGAATCAGTCAAAAAGGTGTTTGATTTTGTCCTGGCGGATGAAGGTGTAATCGATGTGTTGGTAAACAACGCAGGTATTTCTTATGTGGGCGCTGTAGAAGAAACCTCAATGGAATTTTTCAAATTGGTTATGGATACTAACCTTTACGGAACCATCCGTTGTATCAAAGCAGTTCTGCCTTCGATGCGCAAAAGAAAAAGCGGAACCATTATAAATGTAAGTTCTGTAGCAGGTAAACTATATGGGAATTTTCATGGCGCATATACGGCTTCAAAAGCAGCTGTGGAAGCCCTAAGCGAATCATTGGCACAGGAGGTGAAGCCTTACAACATTCAGGTGGCGATAGTAGAACCTGGAGTTATTGAAACACCAATCTTTGATAAAGTAAATGGCATTTCTGAAAATACAAAATACCCAAATGTCAAGAGATATTTATCGTTTTTTGCAGCTTCATTAGAAGCTCACAACCCTCCTTCCGCCGTAGCAGAAGTTATAAATGAAATTGTAGCAGGGCCTAACAGCAAACTCCGGTGGCCGGCTGGTGCTGATGCATTGGGATTACTGGACTGGAGATCATCTATCTCAGATGAAGACTGGATAAACAGTGCTGGCCTTTCAGATGAGGAATGGGCAAATAACATGGAACAAATGGGACTTGGCGTTAGGAAATATCTACAGGCAGAAGGGTTGCCGCAACTTAACGCAGGTGAACGGTCAAAAAGCCGAGTTGGTGTTTCCAGTACATCCAGATAAGTAATTTAAAAACTTAAACATAAAACGCAATGGACACAATCATTGATCTTCAAAAAGAGACAATTTCCAAACATCTTCGTGCCGAAATTGCCAAGGATTGGGATGCTGTTTATGACACCTTCGTTCAAGGCCCAAATACATTTTACGATGCTGTTCCACTTGGCATTCGCTTAAGTGGCATTCAAGGTGTAAAGGACTTCCACAGAAGTATTCATAACGCCTTTCCGGACTTCACTGTTTTGGTTTCTGGAGCGTATGATACGCCAGGGTGTTCAATTCGAGAAGTAACTATTGCTGGGACCCACTCAGGTGAATATGGAGGGATACCTCCAAGTGGCAACCAAGTAGAGGTAGAAGTAGCCGTATTTTTTGTATTCGACACTAATGCTAATCCTGGCAAAATTCTAGTTGAACGTGTTTACTATGATAATGAATCCGTACTTCGTCAGTGCAGAGGCGAAACAAGTGCGCCTACTAAAATTGGACTGGCCGATATGTACTCCAACGATATGTCGCTGTAACGCATAGTTATTTCTCCAACAAAACACCGACAAACAGACATCATCATACATTTAAATCTAATTGAAAAAGTTTGCTTAAATCTTTGCAGAACTTTGTTTGTTATTCAAAAAAATGCCCCCAACAAGTGTTAACTTTTTGGGGGCTTACGAGTATACAGTAGCTATAAGAAAGGCGCTAGACAAAGCTCGGAACTTATATATTGATGTCTTGCGTTTCCTTTCCCTCTTTGATCACAATTGGCTTTTCTGTAGTATAAATCACTTTTCCTCTCCTGTCATAAACTTTCAGCAAAAGGCCTACGCCCATATATCGACGCATGGCAGCAGGTTCAATTCTAATTTGATAATATCCATCGGTATTGCATTCAGCTTCCAGTGTTTTAAGATTGTTTTCTGCAGGTTCCAGCACTACTTTCAATCCTGCAGAAGATTCACCGTTTCGATAGCGTACAATGCCGCTTAATTCCCAGGAACCCGTTGGGCCTGGTTGTTCATTATCATCAGTAGCCCCATCTATTAATATCTGAATCCCCTCATGCGAAATTGAATAGTGTTCCATTTGTGCTCTCATGCGGACAAGCCTCGGGTGATCCTTTGTTAATGTAGGTTCCAGTCTTTCTTCTTCTGCACGTAATACTTCCATTTTCCATCTTTGCTCTTCAGAAATCTGCTTCAATTCATCAATACGCAGCTCGTCAAGCCTTTCTAAAGAATCGGATATTTGTCGTTCCGCTTCTGCTTCGGGAATGTCCCTCTTTTTCGTTGCCATAAACCTATTTTGATTGATAGATAATTATTGATGTTTTACCAGGTTGAGAAACAATCTTCTTTCCCCCCTGCACAAATCGTCGTTCAGCACCAGGTTGTCCTTTTCTATGCGTCTGGGTGCACTTACAATCAAGCAATGTGAAGCCTGATTTCCAGTGGCTGTTGCCATTAGAAAGCCAACTGAAAGCAAGGAATACAGCCCCATTGTGATTCCTTCAGTAAAGCGGTTATCGTTAGACCTTACTGAAGCTCCCAACAAGACCGTGTTTAACAAGGTAACATCTGAAACAACCTGCTCATGTGCGAAAGCGAACATGCCATTACAATCGCTTTGATTGGTGTTGAAGGCGATATCATCCAAAGAAAGAATCAGTTGCGAACTGATCGAGACGTTCCGTTCGGGTGAACGCATGTCAAGCGTTGATTGATTTGAGCAGAACATGATTTTTCCTGAAGGCAAATTTAAAAGCTTAAGGTAAGCCGGATTCTTTTGGTACACCGCCTCGTCGAACTTTGGATCAGGATGCTCCATAAGCTTAAGTATTCCCATCGGCACCAGCATGTCTGGTGTCATTCCCAAATTCATCAGCAACACGGTTGATGCAATAACTGACAAGGGATTGGTACGGTCGGTACCCATGGAAGTAAATTGATTATCTACCACAGACACTGGTCCTTGCACCATCGCATATAGTGCATGGCCAAGCGGTTGTAGTACGATGTTGTCGTGAATCTTTGCTGCCGGGACGCCGTTAAATGGCCGAAAAGTCTGTACGTAAAGCTTGCTTGGATCTGATGTCTTATAAAGGTAGCGCAGTACAATTCCACCACGTTGGCCTGGCATCACTCTGTCATTGGAGCCTTGAGGCAAGCCATTTCGAACGATAATATTCATCGCAATATTAATTGCTTCCCCATAGTAAATGAAAATGCCGCACACAGGTAAACCTTCCCTCAGCCCATTTTCTTCAATTCGGTTTTGTTCAAATCTGCCCAGATCGCAATACTGTAAAACGATTCCGCCGAATGCAGCCCATCTTTCAGCGCCTTCAAGTTCGCGAAGGCTGATTTGTTGGCAACAAAATCTGATCAGGTTTCTGCAGAC
>JAQBOT010000412.1 GCA_028287885.1 Pedobacter sp. | reverse complement strand
TAGAAATCGGGTAAAAGAGAGTGCTGTAAAGATCAAAATGGGTCTTGTTAACCAGACCAAGCTGATTACCGCTGCCAGTGAACTTGTTCGTAATATGTTAAAGTATGCGAACGGGGGAAACGTTCTTATTGAAGTTGTATCCAAAGGAAAAGAAATGGGCATCCGCCTGCTTTTCGTAGATAGGGGCCCCGGGATTCCTGACGTAAGTCTGGCCATGAGAGACGGTTATTCAACGGGTAAAAGCCTCGGCCTGGGTTTGCCTGGAACGAAGCGTCTGGTTAATGAGTTTGAAATACGAACTGAGATTGGTGTAGGTACAACAGTTTCGATAATTAAGTGGTCCAATGGCTAATGACAATTATGTGAGTTACCCGGCCTCAGACAGGAGTTACTATGCTTTGTTGAGAAAAGGGATTCATAAGCAGGCGCTTAGCGCCGGATTTGACGAAAAGAAAGTTGCATATCTTGATCTTATTGTCGCCGAGATTACATCCAATTTGTTTAAACACACCTCTGGTGGAGAGCTCCTTTGTGGTGTTATAGGGGAAGGTGCTCAGCAATATATAGAAATAATAAGCATTGATAATGGACCTGGATTCAATGACTTGCAACACATGCTTTTAGACGGCGTTTCCTCAGTAAACACGTTGGGACATGGTTTGGGCAGTATCAAGCGGATGTCTGACTTCTTCTCCATCTATTCTCAGAAAGGCTGGGGTACAATTTTGCTGACACGCGTTTATAAGCAAGGGTATAAAAAGATAGAAGAGGCCGTTACCGTGACCAGCCTGGTGGTGCCAAAGCCATCAGAGATCGTTAGTGGGGATGGCTGTACCTATAAGCTTACAGATCGTTATTTAAAGTTATTCCTGATGGACGGGCTTGGCCATGGCCCAGAGGCAAACAAAGCTGTTCTGGAAGGTTTTCATTCTTTCCGGCTGTGTTCTCAAAATGATCCTGCAGAGATTATCCGGTTTATGCATAATCCGCTAAAGCGAACCCGCGGAGGCGTGGGAACCGTTGTCGTGTTCGACAAAACTTCACTGAAGTATCAAATTTTGGGTGTAGGCAATATTTCGATTAAGCTGGTTGGCCACATAGAATCAAAAAACATCATGTCCTATAACGGGATCATTGGACATAACATCCCAAATACAATGACCAGCCATGAGGCAGATGGAAAGGACTACAAGCTTGTAATTCTTTGTTCAGACGGGATAAAAACAAGATGGGACATCTCTAAGTTCCCCATGATTCAAAGGTATGACCCCAGCATTATTGCTGCGGCGGTATACAAAGATTTCGCACGTAAAACAGACGATATGTCTGTGGTGATTATTAAAACACAAAACAAATGATAAAGCTCGGAGAAGTGACGCTCGAAAGCGAAATGGATATCCTTTTATCGAGTCAGAAATTTAGTAGAATAACTGATCTTTTGCATTTAAGCCTTTCTACACGGAGCACCTTTGCGAGCGCAATTTCTGAGGTCGTTCGAGTTATGACGGATCATACCGACAATGGCTTATTGGCGATTGGAATATCAGAAGAGGGAGGTCGATTTAAGTTGATATGTAACGTAAAATATCCTTCTTCTGAAAATGGTATTGAACCGGAGCAGTTTCACTATGCAAGGAAGCTTGTTCCTTTTTTTGATACTTACCTAAAAGACGAGTGCTTTGTTGTTGCTCTCTCCATAGGTCTTCCCAGATCGATGAATCTCGACCTGGTAAAGATCAGGATGATCGCAACAGCTTTACAAGAGAGTGGACCGGTTTCAGCTTATGAGCTTCTTAAGATCAGCAAAAACGAACTATACCAAAAAACTGAGTTGCAAGGTGAGGAACTGAAAGCAGCGATGGTACTGAATGATCTAAAATCAGAATTCATCTCTATGGCCAGTCATGAGCTTAAAACGCCGATCACCATTTTAAAAGCTTATGGACAGCTTGCGCTATCCAAAAAAGTGCAAACGCTGGAGGAGGTACAAACGATCGTTATGCGGATGAACTCGCAAAGCGCTAAACTATCCGCACTCGCATTACAGCTTCTGGATTCGGCAAAAATTGAGATCGGCAATCTTGAATATGAGATGATGAGCGTAGATCTAAATTCATACTTGCTTAAGATCATCGAAGATTTGAAACATTTGGTGCCCGATCACTCCGTTAAAACGCAACTCTGTAACACTTGTGCTTTAACCATCGACAAACTCCGCATTGAACAGGTGGTAAGTAATCTGATAAGTAATGCAGCCAAGTACTCTGAAAAGGGAACAAGCATTCATATATATACGAATATAGATTTGGCTAAAACAAATATGATCTTGTCGATCTCTGATGAGGGGATAGGTATTTCAAAAGCCGGTATGTTGAAAATCTTTGATAAATTCTACCGTGAACCCACCGTAATTAGTAAACAATCGGGCTTGGGCATGGGAATGTATATTGCTTCCAAGATCGTTGCTTCCCACGGTGGTAAGATTTGGGTAGAAAGCGACCTTGGAAAAGGATCGACCTTCTATTTTTCCCTCCCTTTGATCTAAATTAGGCCTTGATACTGGGAAAGTTCCCACTTGAAAATCCGCTCTACAAACACCCTTTTGGGTGTTTTTTGCTTTAAGGTGGTATGTTGAAAACTTTTTGTGGTAGAAAGTGGTAAAAAGTGGTAGAAGTACTTAATTTTACACTACATAAAAAGTGTAATTATCAGAATGGTTCAACTGTTGGGAGAGTTTGATTGTAAGTTAGATGCGAAAGGCCGCTTGATGGTGCCTTCGACTCTAAAAAAACAATTGCCAAATGTTGAGCAAGAGGGATTTGTGATCAATAGGGGATTTGAAAAACACCTGGTGATCTACCCTAAAAGAGTGTGGGAGGAAAAAGTGAGGGAGTTTGGAGAGTTGAATCAATACGACGAAAAAGTTAGGCATTTCATTCGCTTATTTACAAGAGGAGCTTCTGAGTTGACGCTCGATGCAGCTGGAAGGGTTAATCTTCCGAATTCTTTATTGGAGTCAGCTGGTATTTCGGTGAATACGGAACTTGTCTTGGCTTGTCAGATCGACAAGATTGAAGTTTGGTCGAAAGACGCATACGAAGCGATGTTTGATGAGGATCCGGCCAACTTTGCAGCATTAGCGGCAGAGGTTATGGGAACTAAAAACAGGAGGGAAGATGGACAATAATTATCACGTCCCGGTATTGTTACAGGCTTGTATCGATGGCTTAGCTATTAAGCCAAATGGCGTGTATGTGGATGTTACCTTCGGAGGTGGTGGTCATTCCAGGGAAATCCTGAAACATCTTGGCCCGGACGGCGTCCTTATTGCATTTGACCAGGACCCTGATGCGCAAAGAAACAAGATAGAGGATCCGAGATTTCTTTTTGTAGATCAGAATTTCGCCTACCTAAAAAATAACCTTCGATTGTTGGGATATAAGGCTGTTGATGGCATACTGGCTGATTTGGGTGTGTCTTCCCACCAATTTAATGAGCCGGAGCGTGGCTTTTCAACCCGTTTCGAATCTACGCTGGATATGCGGATGGATAAACAGGGTGCCTTAACTGCAGCGGATATCTTGAATACCTATACTGAAGAGCAGCTCCACCGCATGTTCGGTATTTACGGCGAAGTGAAGAATGCAAAAACACTTGCCAAAGCAGTGGTTACGGCGCGGGTTTCACAGCCTATTTCAACTCTTGAGGGCTTTAAACTTGCTATTGCAGGCAATATCCCAAAAGGAAAAGAAAATAAATATATGGCGCAGGTTTTTCAAGCCCTGCGTATTGAGGTAAATAAAGAAATTGAAGTTCTGGAACGCTTCCTGGAACAAACAGCAGAGGTATTAAAGCCCGGTGGAAGATTGGTCGTTATGTCCTATCATTCTCTGGAGGATCGCCCGGTAAAGAACTTTATTGCAAAAGGTAAAGTTCGCGGTGAGGTAGAGAAAGATTTCTATGGCAATCAGCAGAAGCCATTCAACGTGATTACGCGCAAAGCCGTGGTTGCTGACGAGTCGGAACTCGGCGACAACAGCAGAGCAAGAAGCGCGAAACTTAGAATTGGGGAGAAGATATGAGCAATGAGTTCAGAGACAATATAGAAGAGAATGAGCTTGAGCTGCCTGAGGACCTTGACATTAAAGTTAAGCGGGTAAGGCAGAAGAATAAAACTGTGGAGTCTAAAAGCAACACGGTTGTTTTCTTTAAAAAACTGTTCTCTGAAGGCGGAGTGAGTAAAGAAGCAGCAACGGAGATGTTGCCGTTTTTGTTGTTTCTATCGTTGTTGTGCATGCTTTATATCGCAAACAGCCACATGGCCATGAAGAACATCAGAAACATTGATAAGTTAAACAAAGAAGTTAAGGAGCTAAGTTGGGAGTACAA
>JAQBOT010000399.1 GCA_028287885.1 Pedobacter sp. | reverse complement strand
CTACACCTTTCTTAAATTTGGTTTAACCTACACCTTCAGCAGCGCTGATTGCTTTATTTTTACCAAATAAGAAACACGAAAATCAACATACTTCATAATAGAACCTGGCCTTTTTCTGGCTGGGTTTTTTTATGCCCAGAAAAGCCGTTATGCAGAATGCAAATTTAGAGATTCCAAAAGGTGTTTTAACTGCCAATAGTGTGGTTCATATTTGCCTTGGTCCTGGCCTACTTTCCCCTTACCCAGAGGTAAAGGAAAGCTAAGGAGGAGCTAAGGAAAAGCTAGCCAGAGGCTAAGTCAGAAAACAGCCCATATACCATTTGGATGGTATAGGCATATCTTATACCTTTGTGTTCCGAAATCGGGTTTAGATTTTGGGCAATCGCAAAATAGATTAATGGGATTTAAAGAACAAATTGACTTAACCAGATTGCCACAGCACATAGCAATCATTATGGACGGTAATGGGCGCTGGGCTAAAAACCAGGGTAAATTCCGGGCATTAGGTCACGAGAGCGGTGTTTTGTCATTGAAAGAAATCATGGAGAGCTGCGTAGAGATTGGTATTAAGTACCTGACTGTTTACGCTTTTTCTACAGAAAACTGGAGCCGTCCAACCGAAGAGGTGAATTTCTTAATGGAGCTGCTTATATCTACCATCAATCAGGAGACTGCAACACTCACCAAAAATAACATTAAGCTGAATGCTATTGGCAACATCGCGTCATTGCCGCAGAAATGCATTGATGACCTCGATAGTGCAATGCAGAAAACATCAGCGAATACCAGTTGTACGTTGACACTTGCCCTGAGCTACAGTGCAAAGTGGGAGATTGCTGAAGCGGCGCGTAAACTCGCTCAGCAAGTGAAAGATGGAAAAATTACCGTTGAAGACATCAATGAAGAAGCATTTTCTTCACAGCTGACAACCCTTGACATGCCTGATCCAGAATTAATGATCAGAACAAGCGGGGAGCATAGAGTAAGTAATTTCCTCCTTTGGCAAATGGCCTACACAGAATTGTATTTTACGGAAACCCTTTGGCCTGACTTCAGGTCTGAGAGTTTGTATGAAGCCATTGTAGACTATCAAAAGCGCGAACGCCGGTTCGGAAAAATTAGTGAGCAACTGATCTAATTTTACTTTTAACACTTTTTAACATGTGTTTAAATTAACTTAGCATCGTTTTTTAGAATTAAATGAAAAGAATATACCAACTTATATTATTGTTATTGATCGGGTTACCGTCGATGGCACAAATTACTCCACCTGCCAAACAAGCCACACCTTCTTTAAAAGTTAATGGTACTGAGCTGGATTATTTTAATCCTAAAGAGTACATCATTGGCGGTACTACTTTAACTGGCACCAAATATCTAGACAAGGATGTAATTATCACTTTGTCAAAATTGATTAAAGGAGAACGGGTAACACTTCCAGGTGAAGCAACTTCGAACGCCATAAAAACGCTTTGGGCAAATGGTTTGTTTGACGATGTTAAAATTAATATTACTAAGCTAGAAGAGGATAGTGTGTTCTTCGATATCGAAGTGGTTGAGCGTCCGCGTTTGAGCTCTTTTGATCTTATTGGTGTAAGCAAATCCCAAAAAACAGACCTTCTTGAAAAGCTGAATGCCAAATCTGGAAAGTCCATTATCAATGATAATTTGTACAATAGCACTTCAGCAACGGTTACAAAATACCTTTCTGAAAAAGGTTATTTCTTTACCAAGGTAGACTTCAAAACTAAACCTGATCCAACAGCAGAAAACAGCTTGATTCTTCAGGTATTGGTAGACAAGGGTCGGAAAGTTAAAGTTCATGATATCACTTTTACCGGCAACAAGGATTTCAAAGATGCCAAGCTGCGCAAGTTCCTTAAGAAGACACACCAGCAGGCATTTTATAAAGTGTTTGGCTCTGGAAAGTTTAACAAAGCGAAGTACGAAGAAGATAAGGTGGCACTTGTTGAAAAGATGCAGGACAAAGGGTATCGCGATGCAGTGATTCTTAAGGACAGCGTTTACAAGTACAGTGATAAAGCAGTTGGTATTAAGATTGACCTTTTTGAAGGTAAGAAATACTACTTCGGTAATATTAACTGGTCTGGAAATGCAAAATACAGCACCGTTTACCTGGAGAAAGTATTGGGTATTGAAAAAGGAAATATTTTCTCTGAGCAAAAGCTGGAGAAGAAATTAAGAGGCGAGGGTAACAGCGATGATGTGTCCAGTGTTTACCTTAATGATGGTTATTTAACGTTTAACGTAGATCCTGTACAGACAAAGATCTATGGCGATACGGTTGACCTTGAAATGCGTATTTATGAAGGCCCACAGTATACCAACAACAGGATCACGATTAAAGGAAACACGATCACCAATGACCGTGTCGTTTTAAGGGAAATCCGTACTAAGCCGGGTGATAAGTTCTCGAAGGAGCAGCTAATCCGTACAGTGAGAGAGATCGGGCAGTTGGGTAACTTTGATGAAGCGAAAACTGTACCTACACCTAAGCCGAATCCGGCAGATGGAACGGTTGATATTGAATATGCTGTTGAGGAGAAACCTTCAGATCAGATTGAACTTTCTGGTGGTTTTGGTGGAGGCCGTGTTATTGGTACCCTGGGCTTAACTTTCAATAACTTCTCTTTAAGGAATCTATTTAATCCAAGTGCTTACAGACCTTTGCCAAAAGGCGACGGACAGAAACTGAGCTTACGTGGACAGACAAATGGTTCCTATTACAACTCATATAGTTTCTCTTTCTCTGAGCCTTGGTTGGGTGGTAAGAAACCGGTAAGTTTCGGATTAAGTGCATTTACCTCGTCACAATCTTATCCAACTTCCTCTACAGAGAATCAGAAGATCCGCTTAAACGGTGTAACTGTAAGTTTGGGTAGAAGGTTGAACTGGCCAGATAACTATTTCCAGCTAACCCACTCTATTAATGCGAATCAGTACATCTTGGAGAACTATCCAGGCTACTTATTCAGCACAGGAACTTCGTATAACTTCAACTTAACGCAGGAGTTAAGCCGCGATTCAAGGGACTCTCCAATTTTCCCAACCGGAGGATCATACTTCAGGTTTACAATTCAGGCTACACCACCGTACTCGTTATTAAATAATACGAACTATGCAACAGCATCTGATAAAGTGCGTTATAAGTTCACTGAATACCACAAATGGAAATTTGAATCTCAATGGTTTCAAAGGGTAGCGGGTAAACTTGTGTTAAAAGCACAAGCGCAATTTGGATTCCTTGGATCATACAACTCGGCTGTTGGACAGTCGGCATTTGAACGCTTTAAGTTGGGTGGTGACGGTATGCAAGGATTTGACTTTTTGCAAGGATCAGAACTGATTGCCATGCGGGGTTATGCAAACAACTCTGTAATCCCGGTAGGATCAAATCCAAATGTTGCTCAAAACTCTGGAAGTCCGATCTTTAACAAATATGTGTTGGAATTAAGATACCCGGTAATCGCTTCACAATCTGCAACTGCGTTCCTAGTAACGTTTGCTGAAGGTGGTAATACCTGGGATAAGTTTAGCGACTTTAATCCGTTTAATGTCAGAAGATCAGTGGGTGTTGGTGCCAAGATATTTTTACCGATATTTGGTTTGCTTGGAATTGACTATGGCTACGGATTTGATGCAATACCTGGTATACCTGAGGCGAACAAAGGACAATTCCACTTTAGTATTGCGCAGCAATTGGGAGGCTTTAACTAATAATTATGAAAAAGTATATTTTAATTTGCCTACTGCTTTTTACAGGACTAGGCGCATTTGCACAGAAATTTGCCTATGTTGATTCAGAATATATTTTGAAACACATGCCTGAATATAAGTCGGCACAAAATCAACTTGATGTTCTGTCGCAACAATGGCAAAAGGCAGCAGATAATAACTTTTCTGAACTGGATAAGATGTATAAAGCATACCAGGCAGATCAGGTTTTGTTAACTGACGACATGCGTAAGAAAAGAGAGAACGACATTATAGAAAAAGAAAAAGCTGCGAAAGATTTTCAACGCCAGAAGTTCGGTCCGGATGGAGATTTGTTCCAGTCGCGCATTAAATTGCTAAAGCCAATTCAGGAGAAAGTTTCGAAAGTTATTGCCGACTATGCGAAAGGTAAACAAATTGACTTTATCTTCGACAAGGGCAGTGAGGCAACCATGATGATCTACTCGAGCAGCAGCTTTGACGTAAGTGATGACATTATAACGAGACTGGGATACAAACCAGGAGCAATAGGAAAATAAACCACACGAATAATTAAAACAATAAAAAGTCAAATAGAAAATGAGAAAGTTAATTAACGTATTCTTTGTAGCAGCTGGGCTTATGCTATCTGCGAACATCGCGAATGCACAACAAAAGATCGGACACATTAATTCCGAGACCATTTTTGCAGTAATGCCAGAGGCGAAGTCTGCGCAGGCAACTTTAGAGGCCTACAATAAGACAAAAACCGCTGAGATTGAAAAAATGCAAACAGAATATCAAACAAAATATGCTGCTGCTGTTGCAAAACAAAAAACCATAAGTGAAGCCAACAAAGAAGCAGTTGGTAAAGAACTTCAAACCATGAGTGATGAGTTGCAAGATCTTGAAAGAAGAATCAAAGATGCGGGTGTAAAAGCTCAGCAAGAATTTGCTCAGAAGCAAGGTGCTTTATTTGTACCGATCAACCAAAAGTTCGAAGCGGCAGTTAAGGCTGTAGCTAAAGAACGTGGTTTGGCTTATGTGTTCGACATTGCAGCACAACAAAACGGAAACAACTTGTTGTTCTCTGACGGTGGTGATGATATCACTGCATTGGTTAGAACCAAATTGGGTATCGCTGCAAATGCAGTACCTACACCGGCTCCGACTCAAGCTCCTGCTACGCCGGCTGCTACTCCAGCTAAACCTGCTGCAGCAAAAAAATAGTCAGTAAAATAATTTAAATTGCGGAACCAGGTTATGTAACCTGGTTCCGCTTTTTTTTGGATAAATGGGAAAGAATTCAATTGGGGTATTTGACTCCGGATATGGTGGCTTAACGGTATTCAAATCTATCGTTGCACAGTTGCCCGAATACGATTACATCTATTTAGGTGATAATGCCAGAACCCCTTATGGTGATCACTCCTTTGAAACCGTTTACCAGTACACTCTGGAATGCGTGGAGTGGTTGTTTAGTAAAGGATGTCCGCTGGTTATCTTAGCCTGCAACACAGCCTCTGCCAAAGCCCTTAGAAGCATCCAACGACATGTGCTCCCTAAGAAGTACCCGAACCACAGGGTCCTCGGTGTAATCCGCCCTACGGCTGAGGTAATACAGGAATATACCCAAACAAATAAGGTAGGCGTCCTTGGAACCCGTGGCACGATCAACTCGCATTCTTACTTGATGGAGATCAACAAGCTTTTCCCAGAAATAGAGGTGTTTCAACAAAGCTGTCCGATGTGGGTTCCACTTATCGAGAACAATGAGCATTTGGCTGTTGGAGCAGACTATTTTGTAAAGAAATATGTTGATGCCTTGTTGGCAAGATCGCCAGAAATAGATTGTATTCTTCTTGCCTGTACACACTATCCCTTACTTATTCCGAAAATTAAGGCGCTGGTACCTGGAAACATAAACCTGGTTGTTCAGGGTGATATCGTAGCAAAGAGCCTAACCACATACCTGCAAAATCATCCGGAGATTGAAAGTAAGCTGAACCGTGGAGGTAAACGCTTATTCTATACTTCGGGAGATACAACAGCCTTCAATGAGCAAGCCTCCATCTTCTTTACTGAGGCAGTTGCTGCTGAAAAGATGGAAAAAATGGACAATCTGCTTTAAGTCAGGAAATTGAAAGAAAGACGATCTTACTAGGTTCTGATTTTAATAAGCTGTAAATTTGCCGCTCAAAGATCACAAATGAGCGACCAGATTAAACACGAGTGCGGAATTGCATTTATTCGTCTTTTAAAACCGCTATCGTTTTACCAGGAAAAGTACGGCACAGCCCTCTACGGGTTGAACAAGCTGTATCTTCTGATGGAAAAACAACACAACAGAGGCCAGGACGGGGCCGGAATTGCAACCATTAAACTTGACGTAAAACCTGGGCACCGCTACATCAGCAGGTACCGGTCTATGGCGCAAAATGCAGTTTCAGACATCTTCGGCTATGTACAGAACAAATTTGTGCACATTCAAAATGAAACTCCGGAATTGATGCAGGATGCGGAATGGCTGAAAGCGAATGTTAGTTTTATCGGTGAGGTTTTACTAGGGCATTTGCGCTATGGTACACACGGTCAAAACAGCATTGAAAACTGCCACCCTTTCTTACGTCAGAACAACTGGATGACCAGAAACCTGGTTATTGCCGGAAACTTCAACATGACCAACGTTGATGAGTTGCTTGAGCAACTCTATGAACTTGGGCAGCACCCGAAAGAGCAGGCTGATACGGTAACTGTTCTTGAGAAAATCGGCCACTTCCTTGATGATGAAAATCAAGTGCTTTTTGACGCCTACAAGAAAGAAGGTTTAGATAATGTGGAAATCACACATAAGATCTCCGAAGGATTAAATATTGGAAATATACTACGCCGCTCGGCAAAAACCTGGGATGGTGGTTATGCCATTTCTGGAATAGTAGGGAACGGTGATGCTTTTGTACTTCGGGACCCTGCAGGTATAAGACCTGCTTTCTATTACTGTGATGATGAGATTGTAGTTGCTGCATCTGAGCGACCTGCGATTCAGACTGCCTTTAATATCCCTTTTCCGGAAGTTAAAGAGATCCTGCCAGGACATGCCTTGATTGTAAAGAAAAACGGTACGGTTACGCAGGAGATTTTCCGTGAACCTGAGGAGAAACGTGCATGTTCATTTGAACGGATCTACTTCTCGAGAGGTAGTGATGCGGAGATCTATAAGGAAAGAAAACATCTTGGTGCACTGCTTTGCCCGCAAATACTTAAATCCGTTAACCAGGATCTTAAAAATACAGTATTCTCTTTTATCCCAAATACCGCAGAAGTTTCTTTCTACGGAATGGTAGAAGGCCTACATAAGCACATTCGGAAAATACAGAAAGAGGCGCTAATTGAACGTAAAGATCAATTAAGTGATGAAGACCTGGATGAGCTTTTGTCGATTACACCACGGGTAGAGAAGCTTGCTATTAAAGATGCAAAATTAAGAACGTTTATTACACAGGATGCGGATCGTAAAGACATGGTTGCCCACGTTTATGACACGACCTATGGCGTAATAAAAGATCATACCGATACCTTGGTTGCAGTTGACGATTCCATTGTAAGGGGTACAACTTTGAAGCAAAGCATCATCAAGATCATTGATCGCCTGCATCCAAAGAAAATCGTTATCGTTTCATCAGCACCACAGATCAGGTATCCGGATTGCTACGGAATAGACATGTCTAAAATGGGCGAGTTTGTTGCTTTCGAGGCTGCAATACAGTTGTTGAAAGCAAGAGGAATGGAGCATGTGATCGAAGAGGTTTATGAAAAATGTAAAGCTTCTCTGCTTTTGCCGAAAGAACAAATCGTAAACCATGTGAAGGATATTTACAGACCTTTTAAGCAGGAAGAGATATCTGCGCAGATTACAAAGATCATCACGCCGGAAGATACAAATGCTGAAGTTGAGATTATATATCAGACTTTAGATAACCTGCATATCGCCTGTCCAAATCATAAAGGAGATTGGTACTTCTCTGGTAATTATCCCACACCTGGGGGGAACAAGGTTGTGAACAAAGCTTTTGTAAACTGGAAAGAAGGAAGTAACAAAAGAGCATATTAAGATAAAAACGAAGTAATAGAAAAGGAGCCTTTATGAAAATAAAGGCTCCTTTTCTATTTGCTGATTATCCTAGCGATAATATTTCACGAACACTTCATAGAAGAGGCGTAAGGCAAATATAATAATAACACCACCCGCGATACGGTTTAAGTTTTGGATTGTACTTTCTTTGATCTTGTCTCTCAGCTTAGCAGCATAAAAAGTTTTTACAAAATCAACGGACAGCTGCGTAGCCATAGCAACAGCAAAGAACACTATTTTCTCCCCCATTGCATAGTGCAATTGTACGGAAACCACTCCACCCACCATGAGCCAGAACATTAGTGTAGTTGGCGAAAGCAGACACATCAGGAAACCTTTTAGCACATACCCCCGCTTTTTTATCTTGATTGCCTCTGAAAGTTCACAGTTCACCTGGACTTTCTTGATCAGGTAATAGCAACCAACGCCTAGAAGAAAACTTCCACCAATGATTCCAATATACTGGTTGTATTTTGAATTGTAGTCTACGAATTGAGAACTAAAGATCGTAGCAGTAATGAAAATGATATCACTTAAAACGACACCAACTGCTAGGGAAAACCCTGCCTTAAAACCCGTTTCGATACTCGTTTTGATCATCGAAAAGAATACCGGACCAGTTGAAAACGAAAACAAAATACCAGCACCAATCCCTTGTAATATTGCTTCAAACATGTTTGGACTCTGTTATAGTCCGCTAATATGCAATTTTAAAGCTGAAAAACGGTTCATAGCTGTATACTTTAACAATCCCCGAAATAATTTATCGAGGTGCTTATTAATTGTTCGTAAATGCCGCATTAATATATTTTATCTATGTTTATCCGCAGATTTAATAATGTAAGCAGAATGGCGCTTGGAGAAGAAAGCAACTTAAGTAAAAAACCGAGTTTTGATGATATCTATATGAACCTGGCGACGGACTTGTCGGCACGTTCACATTGTGTGCGGGCCCAAGTTGGTGCGGTATTAACAAAAAATACCAGGATCATTTCTATCGGCTATAATGGGCCACCCTCAGGGACGCACAACTGTGATGAAGAATGGCCAGAAACAGGATGTGATAGGGACTCACGTGGCAGTTGTTCTCTTGCCCTTCATGCAGAGGAAAATGCAATTCTATTCGCTACAAAGAATGGCTCCAAAATCGAAGGTGGCACGTTATATTGTACATTGTCGCCATGTATTGCCTGTGCCCGTTTGATCTTATCTTCGGGAATTAAGATGGTGGTCTACAAGGATTCTTATGCTGAATATAAGGGATTAGAGGCAGACGAGGGGGTCGATTTCTTAAAAAGATTCGGCGTTCAAGTGAATAAATATTAACTTTGGCCATGCTAGAAAAAATCATTATTCTCGATTTTGGATCCCAGTACACACAATTAATTGCAAGAAGAGTTCGCGAGCTTAATGTTTACTGTGAAATACATCCTTTTAATCATATCCCTGAAATTACTGCCGATGTAAAAGGCGTTATTTTTTCTGGCAGTCCTTATTCCGTTCGTCAGGAAGAGGCGCCACAGATTGACCTTAGTCTATTTATTAATAAATACCCACTATTAGCTGTTTGCTACGGTGCACAATATATCGCTCAGAAAACTGGCGGTGATGTTCAGGCCTCCACGATAAGGGAATACGGCCGGGCAAATCTGAATTATGTTTCCGAGGCAAGCAGACTGTTTAAGAAAATTTCAAAGGACTCTCAAGTGTGGATGTCTCATGGGGACACCATTACTGAAGTACCTGATACTTTTGAGATCATTGCAAGTACCGATACGGTACGTGTTGCTGCTTACCAGCTTAAAGGTTCTGAAACTTACGCCATACAGTTCCATCCAGAAGTGACGCATAGTACAGATGGCAAGCAGTTGCTGGAAAACTTCCTGGTAGACATCTGCGGATGTAAGCAGGAGTGGACGCCGGATGCTTTTGTAGAATCTACGATCGCCAGCTTACAGGAAAAACTTGGCAACGACAAAGTTGTGCTGGGTTTATCCGGAGGTGTTGACTCCAGTGTTGCTGCCGTGTTGTTACACAAAGCAATAGGGACCAATTTACACTGTATTTTTGTCGACAATGGTTTGCTTCGTAAAGATGAGTATGAAGCTGTATTGGAGCAATACAAGCACATGGGTCTTAATATAAAAGGAATTGATGCCAAGGACAGATTTTTAAGTCAGCTTGCCGGTATCAAAGATCCTGAATTAAAGCGTAAGGCAATTGGACGTGTGTTCATCGAAGTTTTTGATGATGCTGCACATGAAGTTCAAAATGTTTCCTGGCTAGCGCAAGGAACCATATATCCGGATGTGATCGAATCTGTTTCTGTAAAGGGACCATCAGCCACAATCAAGTCGCACCATAACGTAGGTGGATTGCCTGATTTCATGAAATTAAAGGTTGTAGAGCCACTAAATACTTTATTTAAGGATGAAGTTCGTCGGGTGGGGAAAACACTTGGCATAGACAATGTAATCCTTGGACGCCATCCTTTTCCCGGACCTGGACTTGCCATTCGTATTCTTGGTGATGTAACCGCAGAAAAGGTAGACATCTTGCAGCAGGCAGACGCCATCTACATAAACAATTTAAGAGAAGCCGGGTTATATGATCAG
>JAQBOT010000312.1 GCA_028287885.1 Pedobacter sp. | reverse complement strand
CCCTTAAACTTGAGTATTCTCGATCTTGATGCTAAGAACATCAGCACCCTGCCTGTTTTTACCAGTGCCAATAACTTAAACCCACAGTTCTCCGGTGATAGTAAAACGGTGTACTTTTTATCCAACCGGGATGGCTTTAGAAACCTGTATTCGTACACACTGGAATCGAAGCAATTAAAACAGCTTACCGACTATTTCACAGGAATCAGTGGTATTACAGAATTCTCTCCGGCTATTTCCGTTTCACGTAATGACGATATTGTTTATAGCTATTATCGCTCTCAGCGGTACACCTTGTATAATGCGCCAGCATCAAGCTTTAAAGCGAAGGATGTAGATGCTAAGGATGTAAATCTTGATGCAGCCATTCTGCCGCCTTTAGAAAACTCAGGAGTAAGCATTGTTAACGCAAACCTGGCTAATTTCGACAAGTTTGACCGTTTAAAGCTTGATTCCATAAAGCCAGTACACTATAGGCCGCAATTTAAACTGGATTACTTGGCCAACAGTGGCGTAGGCGTTTCTACCAGTCGCTTCGGAACAGGTGTTCAAGGAGGCATCGTTGGTATGTTTAGTGACATTCTAGGCAAGAACCAGATTGTCGCAAATCTTTCTGTAAACGGAGAAGTGTATGACTTCGGCGGTTTAGTCGGCTATGTCAATCAGGCAAGCAGGGTCAATTGGGGGTTTGCAATTTCGCATATTCCATATCTCACAGGATTTAGGGATATCGCAATAGAGGAACTACCTACATCAGATCCAAACACAACCATACCCGTTTATAACGAACGAACTAACATTATCCGGACCTTCGAGAATCAGGCACAGCTTTTTGCGGCCTACCCTTTCAACAAGATCCATCGGTTTGAAGCCGGCTCGGCAATTTCGAAGTACAGCTATCGGGTAGACAGGATTAGTAACTACTATGAGAACATTGGTGGTTTCGTTGGTAATTACCTGGGTTCCGACCGCAAACATATAGACAGTCAGCAGGCATCTGATGAATTGGGTATCTCGCTTAAATCCTTTTCTATTTTTCAGTTAAATGCAGCCTTTATAGGCGACAATTCGATTTTTGGATTAACTGCACCATTAGAAGGCTTCCGGTACCGTGTTGGTGGGGAGCAGTACTTTGGTGACTATAGATTTAGTGCAGTGAACGGCGATGTCAGGAAGTATGTGCGAACAAAGCCTTTTACTTTCGCAGCAAGAGCCTTAACATATATGCGCCTTGGAAAGGGCGGCGAAAACCTTTACCCACTCTACCTCGGATATCCATATCTAATCAGGGGTTATGAAGCCACTTCTATCTACAACCGTCAATCAGATAATACTGGTAACTTTGACATCAACCAGTTATCAGGTAGTAAGATTGCTGTTGTTAACTTCGAAGTTCGGCTGCCTTTCACCGGCCCTAAAAAGCTTGCTCAAATTCCTTCTAGAATATTCTTTACTGACTTAAACCTGTTCTTCGACGCAGGTGTTGCCTGGGATGAAGATTCACACATCGTATTTAAAAGTCAGCCAAACGGCGTCCTTTCAGCTAGTGGAAGACCTGAAGAACGCGTTCCAGCTTTAAGTGCAGGAGTTTCTTTGAGGGTAAACATGTTTGGTTACTTTGTATTGGAACCTTACTATGCATTTCCATTCCAGCGAAGAGACGTGAAGGCAGGTGTGTTCGGATTGACCTTTGCACCTGGATGGTAACACATCAATTATGACATAATACCTAAAGGCATTTTAACTTGTGTGTTGATGATTTTACTCGCAATGATGTGCTCGAAGTCCAAACCAATGGTTAGATCAATCCAATCTGGATTACAAGACCTTACTAATCTTTCCTTTTGCATGCGGGTGAACCTACTGATGAGTTTGAACCGGCTCAATGCTTGTGCTTCAGTTTTAAACTCTTCAAAGTACACCAATCTTGTCAACTGCTTTCCACTATCAAAAAACAGACTCGGCATCGTTTTATAAAAATCTAATGTTTTAATCAGATCAGAACTCATACCAACATGCAAACTTGTTCTGTTTCGGTCGGTAACAATGTATACAAATTTTTTCATCAGGATTGGTTTAAGGTATTGAATAAGGTAATTACTAAATATATTTGCAGATCGAATAAATATTACTAACTTTATTGGTACAATAATACTAACAATATTAGTAAAAACAAATTATTTATAAACTTTTATTTTATGTCAAATATTTCATCGAATCTTAAGTACTTAAGAAAGAAAAAAGGCCTAACACAGCAGCAATTTGCTGATGCCCTTGGAATTAAGCGTTCCCTTGTTGGTGCTTATGAGGAAGATCGTGCAGAGCCAAAATATGATTTGCTAAAAAAGATAGCAGAGTATTACGAGTTTACGATCGATGAGTTCATAAATGAAGAAATAAATGACAAGTGGAAACCAAAGCAGAAAAGCTCCGGTGCAAATCTTCGCATACTGAGTATCTCTGTTGATAAGGATGACAACGAGAACATAGAACTTGTTCCGGTGAAAGCAAGTGCAGGTTACCTGAACGGATTTGCAGATCCAGAGTACATCAAAGATCTTCCAAAATTTCAACTGCCTCTCCCATCCTTAAAACAGGGAACATTCAGGGGCTTTGAAATCATGGGAGACTCCATGCTTCCGATACAGCCGGGTAGTGTCGTTATCGGCGAATACGTCGAGAATTGGACAGATATCAAACCTGGAGAAACTTACGTTATCATCAGTAAAAACGAAGGCGTTGTCTATAAACGCGTTGGCAACAAGTTCAAGGAGAATAAAGAGCTAAAGTTAATATCCGATAACAAGATGTATGACCCTTATACCATTGCACCTGAAGACATACTGGAGATTTGGAAGGCCAAAGCATATATCACATCAAGTATGCCGGACGCTGCACCTGAGCCTTCAATTGAAACTTTAACCCATATGATGTCTCAGATGCAGAAATCGCTTTCGAACCTGAACAAAAGCAATTAACATAATTTAACACTCTGGAATTAAACTTTAGCCCTTTATTCTTATCTATTCCTAAAAACAATAGATAAATGAAAAAGATAATTTTAACATTAGCACTTGCAGTAACAGCATTGACTGCGAGCTACGCACAGAAAGCAAATAGAGTTGAACTTACTCCAGAACAGAAAGCGGAGAAAGTTGCAACGAACCTAAAGGCCAAGCTTTCGCTAAGCGACGAACAGAAGACTAAAGTTTACAAATTGGAAGTTGACAGAATTAAGAAAGCAGATGAATGGCGTAAGGGAAATCACGAAGCCATGAAGTCGAAGATGGAAGAGCGTCAGGCCTTCATGAAAGCCAACGATGCGAAGTTAGAACAAATCTTAACTGCAGATCAGAAAAAGACCTATGAAGCTTTGCGTGAGAAAAAGAAATCGGAAATGAGAGACCGCAGAGGAAATCATCACCGTGGCCCGAAGGAAGAAACCACTAAGGAGTCATAGCTTAAAAAACGGAACAATAAAAAAGGGAGCAAATAGCTCCCTTTTTTTGTATAGCAATAAAGTAGTAATGCTTATTTAACTAAGTCAATAACAGCTTTGAAAGCCTCAGGATGGTTCATAGCTAAATCTGCTAATACTTTACGGTTTAAGCCGATGTTCTTAGTAGCTAATTTACCAATCAACTGAGAATATGAAATTCCATGTTGACGTGCTCCAGCGTTAATACGTTGAATCCACAATCCACGGAATTCTCTTTTCTTAACTTTACGGTCACGGTAAGCATATTGCAAACCTTTCTCTACCGTGTTTTTGGCAATTGTAAATACTTTACTTCTTGATCCCCAATAGCCTTTGGCCATATTAAGGACTTTCTTTCTTCTTCTTCTTGCAGCGACTGCGTTTACCGAACGTGGCATAGTGATGTTGTTTTTTGATAAACGGTGTTGCGTATTTCAGCAAACTTACTACCGGGTACCTGGTTAAAAATTAATTATTTACCGATGCAGAGCATACGTTTAACGTTTCCCATATCTGCTGCCGACACCATACTGGTGTGACCCAAATTGCGCTTACGCTTAGTTGACATCTTTGTTAAGATGTGACTTTTGAATGCATTCTTACGTGCAATTTTACCGGTTCCAGTAAGCGAAAAACGCTTTTTAGCACTGGAATTGGTTTTCATTTTTGGCATAACCTGTTTATTTATGTAATTTATTTATTTCTTAGCAACCTTAGGAGCAAGTGTTAGAAACATCCGTTTTCCTTCCAATTTAGGCAATAATTCTACTTTACCTATATCTTCCAGAGCTTGGGCAAACTTAAGCAAAAGAATCTCTCCCTGCTCTTTGTAAACAATTGCCCGTCCTTTGAAGTGAACGTATGCGCGTACTTTCTCGCCATTTTCAAGGAAACTAACCGCGTGCTTCAGTTTAAACTGAAAATCGTGATCATTGGTATTCGGTCCAAAACGGATCTCCTTAATAACAGTCTGTTTTGCATTAGACTTAATCTCTTTTTGCTTCTTCTTTTGTTCGTATACGAACTTGCTGTAGTCGATTATTCTACAAACCGGCGGTACAGCATTAGGAGAAATTTCAACAAGATCCAGTTCTGCTTCATCGGCTAAGGCCAAAGCTTTTGCCAAAGGATAAATCCCTGGTTCAACATTATCTCCAGCTAATCTGACCTCCTGAGCCCTGATAAACTGATTAATATTATGTTCTGCTTCTTTTTTCTTAAAAGGAGGACGTGGTCCCCTATTAAATCCTGGTCTTCCTAATGCCAAATTTATATTCTTTTTAAATTGTAATTTCTTTATTCAATAATTCACTAAATTCTTGCAGGGTCATCTCACCAATATCTCCTTCGCCATGCTTGCGCACAGCCAGTTTTCCTTCTGCCATCTCTTTTTCTCCGATGATGAGCATATATGGGATCTTTTTAACCTCTGCGTCCCTGATCTTCCTTCCGATCTTTTCATCACGAAAGTCAATCAAACCGCGAATATCGGCATTATTTAATTCATCTAAAACTTTTTTCGCATATTCTTCATATTTTTCTGAAATAGGAAGAATGATATATTGTTCTGGCGACAACCACAATGGGAAATTACCCGCGCAATGCTCAATCAACACAGCAACAAATCGTTCCAGAGAACCAAAAGGTGCGCGGTGAATCATCACCGGGCGGTGCTTTAGGTTATCACTTCCTGTATATTCCAATTCAAACCTTTCAGGTAAATTGTAATCCACTTGGATGGTACCCAACTGCCATTTTCTTCCTAAAGCATCCTTAACCATAAAGTCAAGCTTAGGACCGTAGAAAGCTGCTTCGCCATATTCTACAACCGTAGACAGTTCTTTTTCTGCAGCGGCTTCAATGATTGCATTCTCAGACAAACGCCAATTTTCATCACTCCCGATGTACTTGCTTTTGTTTTCCGGATCACGCAGTGAAATTTGTGCAGTATATTCTGTAAAGCCTAAGGCTTTAAATACATATAAAACCAGGTCAATAACCTTCTTAAACTCTTCTTTTACCTGGTCAGGACGGCAAAACAAATGCGCATCATCTTGTGTAAAGCCTCTTACCCTGGTCAGTCCATGTAATTCGCCACTTTGCTCATACCGGTAAACGGTTCCAAACTCAGCGAAACGCAGAGGCAGATCTTTGTAAGAACGCGGCTTTACCTTGTAAATTTCACAATGGTGTGGACAGTTCATTGGCTTTAACATGAACTCCTCGCCTTCCTGCGGTGTTTTTATCGCCTGGAAGCTGTCCTTTCCATATTTCTCCCAGTGACCGGAAGTGATGTATAGGTTTTTATGTCCAATATGAGGTGTAATCACCTGCTCATATCCGGCTTTACCTTGTGCTTTCGTTAAAAACTGAACCAAACGTTCTCTTAAAGCTGTACCTTTTGGAAGCCACAAAGGCAATCCAGCACCAACTTTCTCAGAGAAAGCAAAGAGTTCAAGTTCTTTACCGAGTTTCCTATGATCTCTTTTCTTCGCCTCTTCAATCATTAGAAGATACTCCGTAAGTTCACTTTGCTTTGGATAGGTAACCCCGTAGATACGTGTTAGTTGTTTCTTGGTCTCATCGCCACGCCAATATGCACCGGCAACGTTCATTAGCTTAACAGCTTTGATGAAACCTGTGTGAGGGATATGCGGTCCGCGACAAAGATCTGTAAATTGACCTTGCTTGTAAAACGTGATTTTACCGTCTTCCAGGCCCTGTAACAAGTCCAGCTTGTACTCATCACCTTTCTCATTGAAATAAGCAATAGCATCAGCTTTCGAGACTGCAGTACGCTCAAAAACCTCTTTTTGCTTAGCCAGTTCAAGCATTTTGCTTTCAATAGCTTTGAAGTCGTCAGACGAGAAGTCGCGTTCTCCAAAATCTACATCATAGTAAAAGCCAGTTTCAATTGCAGGTCCGATACCAAACTTTGTACCTGGATAAAGTGCTTCAAGCGCTTCAGCCATTAAGTGAGCTGAAGAATGCCAGAAAGTGGCTTTTGCCGCATTGTCATTCCAGGTCAGCAACTTTACAGTCGAGTCAGCTTCAATTGGTCGGGATGAATCCCAAACTTCTCCGTTAACTTCTGCTGCTAAAACGTTCCTTGCTAATCCTTCTGATATCGACAAGGCTATCTGGTGGGCTGTTGTGCCCTGTTCATACGGACGAATAGAACCGTCCGGTAGTGTAATGTTAATCATCTACAACTATGATTTATAAGTTAAAATTATAAGATTCTAAAATCACTTACGCCGTGATTTTTACGAAAGCAAAGGTAAATTAATAATTAAGCTTTCTACCGTTTTTGCAAATTTAGGAACATCTATGAAAGATTGAACATATTCTATTCCTTTCTGCCCTGAAGCTGAGCAATATACAGCTTCAAACCTCCGGTATCCAGTTTAAGTAAAGGTACTATACGGCGCGCCAACACTGTTGGTGGATACGAGCTGCAGACAGGCCGGACACAAGGGGAAACCAAGGCTATTCGCCCTGTCTGAGCCCTGTTTAGGCCCTGGTTGGGCCCTGTTTGATGCCTGTTTGCAAAGGAACTGATTATAGGTTGATCCGAGCGCTT
>JAQBOT010000310.1 GCA_028287885.1 Pedobacter sp. | reverse complement strand
ATTGACATTTTAGAATATTGCATCCGCGCAGCAAGCGGCGAGATTACGCCTAAAGCTGTTCTATTGAACCAGGATGATTTTATTCCATGGAAGCGGGGTGTCTCCTTATGAGGTTAATATTTGGGTGTAGTGAGGTTAACAGTTTATTGTATTAAAGAAGTGATATATGTTTAGTTTAAAAGGTAAATCGGCTGTAATCACCGGCGCGGGTAGTGGAATCGGAAAAGCCATTGCGATATGCTTTGCAAGGCAAGGCGCGAAAGTTCACATTGTCGAACTAAACGCAGATGCTGCGGCACAAACAATAGCCGAGATTGATGCAGATGATTCGGCGGTAGCTTACAGTTGTGATGTAACCAATCAGACGCAAGTACTTGATACCTTCCGGAAGATTGGAAAGGTTGACATATTGGTTAATAATGCAGGGATTGCACATGTTGGAAACGTAGAGACAACGACCGAGCAGGACTTTATGAAGGTCTTTGATGTCAATGTCCGGGGAGCATACAACTGTTTGTTTGCGGCGATTCCTATGATGAAGCAAGCAGGAGGAGGTGTGGTGTTGAATATGGCTTCTATCGGAGCCTTGGTTGGTTTATCTGATCGCTTTGCATATTCCATGAGTAAAGGTGCGGTATATGCCATGACGCTCTCGGTCGCCAGGGATTACTTGTCTGCGAATATCCGTTGCAATAGCATTTCCCCAGCCCGAGTACATACGCCCTTCGTAGACGGCTTTATTGCCAAGAACTATCCTGGCAAAGAAGCAGAAATGTTTGATAAACTATCGAAAAGCCAGCCCATTGGCCGCATGGGTACGCCCGCTGAGATAGCGAATCTTGCTTTATACTTATGCTCTGACGAAGCCAGCTTCATCACCGGCACGGATTATCCGATTGATGGAGGCTTCATAAAACTAAATACTTAGAATTTACAAATTGAAATCAGATGAAATTAATTAGATGGGGAGCAATCGGGAGCGAGAAACCCGGTGTCATTGTGAACGACCAATGGTTTGACACTTCAGCTTTGGGAGGAGATTACAACGAAGCGTTTTTTGAGAATAATGGCCTGGAAAGGCTGGAGGAGTTTGTAAAAGCAAACCAAGGTAAATTGATTGAGATAGATCGGAATGAACGGATAGGTTCACCAATTTGCAGACCTTCCAAAATCGTGTGTATTGGATTAAATTATAGTGATCACGCACGTGAAACAAACGCAGACATTCCCGCGGAGCCCATCATATTTATGAAGTCAACAACGTCCATGGTTGGACCTTTTGATAACATTGTTATTCCACGGAATTCTGTTAAGACAGATTGGGAAGTCGAACTCGCTGTTGTAATAGGTAAGAAAGCTTCTTATGTGGAAGAAGCGGAAGCACTGGATTACGTTGCTGGCTATGTATTGCACAACGATGTGTCTGAGCGTGAGTTTCAGCTGGAAAGAGGCGGTACCTGGGATAAGGGTAAGGGCTGTGATACTTTCGCTCCAATTGGTCCATTCTTGGCTACGTCCGATGAACTTGGAGATGTAGACAATCTTCGCCTATGGCTAACAGTAAACGGGCAAAAAATGCAGGATGGAAACACCGCTAATTTCATCTTTAAAGTTCCTTTCCTGGTGTCTTATGTAAGCCAATTTATGACCTTGTTGCCGGGTGATGTGATTTCGACAGGAACACCAGCAGGTGTAGGCCTGGGGTTCAAACCGCCTGTTTACCTAAAAGAAGGAGATGTAGTAGAGCTTGGTATTGATGGTTTGGGTTCGGCGAAGCAAACCGTAAAATCCTATGTTAAAGATTGATGCACACCAACATTTTTGGTTATATAATCCAGTAAGGGATCATTGGATTGATAAGGACATGGGCATTCTTCAGGAGGACTTTATGCCGGAACATCTACAACCGATCCTGGAGCACTATGGCTTTCAGGGCAGCGTTGTGGTTCAATCGGACCAGTCGCCGGAGGAGAATCTTTTCCAATTGAAGAACGCCGACCAGTTTGGTTTTATCAAAGCGGTGGTAGGCTGGGTCGATCTGCAATCGGAAGATCTTGAGGAGCAGCTTTCCGGATACACGCAGTTTAAGAAACTGAAAGGATTCCGGTCTATCCTGCAGGCGGAAGCAGATCGTTCTCTCATGTTGAGACCTTTGTTTAAACGTGGCATTGCACAACTGCAGCGCTTCGGCTATACCTATGATTTACTTGTATTACCTGATCAGCTTGCATGCGCCAATGAACTTGTTTCTGAGTTTCCCGACCAGCCTTTTGTATTGGATCATATTGGTAAGCCGAACATCCGGCTCAGGGTTTTCGAAGACTGGGTAAAGGACATCAAGGCCTTGGCACGCCATGAGAATGTGTATTGCAAAGTTTCTGGGATGGTTACCGAAGCAGATTTTAGGCGCTGGAAGTTCGAGGATTTCAAGCCATACCTGGATGTAATATTCGAAAGCTTTGGAATAGAGCGGATCATGTTTGGCTCAGACTGGCCTGTCTGCAGACTAGCCGCAACATACGGTGAAGTAATGGGGATTTTAGAAGGCTATACGGCTGGTTTCTCCGGGTATGAACAGGATTTGTTCTGGGGAGGCAACGCAATGAAGTTTTATAATTTTAACGCTTAATTATGGATTTAAACTTGACAGGCAAGGTTGTTATTGTGACGGGTGGTGCGAAAGGAATTGGTGCAGCTATCGTAAAGGCGTTGGCAGCAGAAGGTGCCGTTCCGGTTGTAGTTGGCCGTAACGAAGCAGACAACCTCCGGGTAACCGAAGAAGTTGTAACTGGCGGCGGACAAGCTTTTCAGGTTGTCGCGGAACTGCAAAACCCAGAACACTGCAAGTCTGCGGTGGAGCAGGTACTGGCTAAATACGGGCGAATAGATGCCTTGGTAAATAACGCCGGAGTTAACGATGGTGTTGGTCTGGAATCCGGCAACTATCAGGCGTTTATAGATAGCCTTCATAAGAATGTAGTTCATTATTATTTGATGGCCCATCATGCACTGCCCTCCTTGAAGTCTGCAAAGGGAGCTATCCTAAACATTGGATCTAAAGTTGCAGATACAGGCCAGGGCGGAACTTCCGCCTATGCGGCATCCAATGGTGCAAGAAATGCATTGACCCGCGAATGGGCGGTAGAGCTGTTGCCTCACGGTATTCGCGTAAACGCAGTAATTGTAGCAGAATGTTTTACTCCGCTTTACAAAAACTGGATTCAAACCTTTGAAGATCCTGAAGAAAAGCTGAGGTCGATTGAACAGGTAATTCCTCTGGGAAACCGCATGACAACAGCAGAAGAAATTGCCAACACCGCTTTGTTCTTATTATCTGATAAGTCTAGCCACACCACCGGGCAGCTCGTTTACGTAGATGGTGGCTATGTTCATCTTGATCGATCACTAAGCACTCCAAAATAAAATGAAAAGCTTTAAATACAAAGTGTTGTTGCTCCTTGCTTTGACGTCTATGAAGGTCTACCCACAATACCAGCCCAATTGGGCATCCCTGGATAAACGAGAAACTCCGGACTGGTGGAAGGAAGCGAAGTTTGGGATTTTTATTCATTGGGGCTTGTATGCTGTACCCGCTTATGCGCCGGTAAAGGAAGTAGAGGGGGTTTACGAGAAATATGCAGAGCACTATGAAAACCGCTTGCTGACTGGAAATAAACTCTTCACAGAGCACCACAACAAATATTATGGACAAGATTTTAAGTACAAGGATTTTGCACCCATGTTCCGTGCCGAGTATTTCAATCCAGACGACTGGGCCGATCTTTTCGAGCAGGCTGGGGCTAAATACGTTGTACTTACGTCAAAGCATCATGATGGGTTTTGTCTTTGGCCAAGCAAAGAAAGCCCTGGCTGGAACAGTGTAGAAGCAGGCCCCCATCGTGACATCATACAGGATCTTGGTGTTTCCGTGCGAAAGAAAGGACTGCACATGGGCCTTTACTATTCCTTGCTGGAATGGAACAATCGCTTGTATAAAAAGGAAACGATTAACGAATGGGTAGATACTCATATGATACCCCAGATGAAAGACCTTGTTTTGAGGTACAAACCTGAAGTCATCTTCGCTGATGGAGAATGGGACTATAGCAGTGCGGAGTTGAAGTCTGAACAATTCTTGTCCTGGCTGTACAATGAATCTCCTGTAAAACAGACTGTGGTTGTGAATGACCGGTGGGGAAAGGAGACCAGAAGCAAGCATGGTGACTACTATACCACCGAGTATGATCTGGTAGGTGAGAAAATAGGTATCGGCGAGAAGGCCTCGCACCCCTGGGAAGAGAGTCGGGGAATTGGTACATCCTACGGGTACAACCGCTTTGAAACGGCGGGTGATTATTTCAGTTCTCAGCAGCTTATAGAGCTGCTGCTGGATAAGGTAAGTAACGGTGGGAATCTGCTTCTAGATATCGGTCCGGATGCGAATGGTTTGATCCCAGTGGTAATGCAGGAGCGACTGCTTGACATCGGAGCCTGGTTAAAGATAAACGGTGAGGCGATTTATGGTACCACCGCATGGGATAAAAGGCCTGAGGGCATGAAATCAAATGGCGTGTTTTTTACCAGGAAGAATAATGCGCTTTATGTGATCTGCAGTAAATGGCCAGAGAAACCCATTGTTATTGATCATGTAAGCAAAGCGGGAAAAGTAGAGATGGTCGGTGCTTCAGCTACGGTAAAGCAGAAATTAAAGAAAAATAAACTGACGATCTATCCGGCTTCTATAAGCCCTGGTAAGTTGCCGAGCAAATATGCATGGGTATTTAAGGT
>JAQBOT010000308.1 GCA_028287885.1 Pedobacter sp. | reverse complement strand
TGCAGGGGATCAAGAATCTAACGTCAGCAATGGCAGCCGATATACAGGGAAAGAACTTTAATCATGCTACGCAGGATCTATACGAAGCAATTAAAGCCGGTGATTTTCCTCAATGGGAACTGTGTGTTCAGATTATGGACGATGGCGAACACCCGGAACTTGACTTTGACCCGCTTGATGATACCAAAATCTGGCCCAAAGATCAATTTCCATGGTATCCAGTGGGAAAAATGACGTTAAACAGGAACCCAGTCAATTACTTTGCGGAAGTTGAACAGTCTGCTTTCGGGACTGGAGTTCTGGTCGACGGTCTCGACTTCTCCGACGATAAGATGCTCCAGGGCAGAACCTTTTCCTACTCGGATACTCAACGGTACAGGGTTGGAACAAACTATCTACAGTTGCCTATAAACGCGCCAAAAAATAAAGTATTAACCAATCAGCGCGATGGACAAATGACCTACAATCAGGGTGGAGACAAAATGAGCAACCCGCATGTCAACTATGAGCCATCTACTTTGGGTGGACCAAAAGAAGCCACAATGCCGGGAAAGGAATATTCGCCTATGTACCATGCGGCCCTGGTAAGGCAAAAGATAGAAAAACAGAACAACTTCCAACAGCCAGGAGAAACCTATAGAAACTTTGAAGATTGGGAACGTGATGAGCTGATTCTAAATCTTGTAAACACACTTGCGACTGCAAACAAGGAAATTCAAGATAAGATGATTGAACTCTTCCGCCAATGTGATGCGGATTATGGGAAGCGGGTTGCCGATGGTTTGGCAATGACAAGTGTCAATGCAAGCAACAAAGGCCCGATCGGAACCACCGAGTCGCATAACGCAGTAGTTGAAGCGGAAGAACAAAGCAAGGGAAGTAATCCCTACTAAAAGGTACCAGAAATGATAAATTGACTAAGTAAATGACCGTAGTAAATGGACTTAAATGAGCAACTAATAAGTGCCGCAAGAACGGGTGAAATTGATGGTATTAAAGCCGCGTTGGCAGCGGGTGCAGAATTAAACCATCAAGATAGCCGGGGTTTTTCTCCGCTAATCATTGCCAGCTATAACAATCAGCTGGAAGCTGCAAAACTCTTATTAGAAGCAAATGCTGATGTAAACGCACAGGATTTCGGCGGCAATACCGCCCTAATGGGCGTATGTTTCAAAGGATATCCTGAAGTAGCCGAGCTCTTGATCGCACATGGCGCTGACGTTAATATGCGACATGGTAATGGTGGAACTGCTTTGATGTTTGCGGTATTGTTCGGTCGGGATCAGTTGGTAGATATTATTTTGAGGCACGGTGCCGACACAACGATCCGAGAGAATCGAGGATTAACTGCTATAGATCTGGCCGTTCAGCAAGGCAACGTCACTGCGGTAGAAATGCTTGAGCGATAGACCTGTACCTAGGTAAAACACAAACTTAAAATCACTGTTTATTACCCAATTATACATCCCTATAATGACCGAAAAACAAAAAGATAAAGTGCGAATCAAGATCGCTGATATTCGTACGACACTAGCAAATGAACGACGAAGATATGGAGGCTATGACGACAGTCGCGGCCTCCGCTACCTCCCCCCCGCTTTTTATATTAAAATTGAAGATTATGCCGGAGGGCTCACTTATTTAAGATGGTTCAATAAAAATTTCGAAACTGATGTCGGCTTCCCCGACTTTCTTTTCGAATGGACACTCATACTTTTCAAATCAGGAAGATATAAAGAGGCAGAGCAAAAAGCGCTTAAGACGTTTTGTTCTAACACCTATTTATTTGATAAATTCTTTGAAAAACCAATTATCCCAATTGAAAAGCAGGAATATTCGAACATTGACATCCCAGAATTCACCGAATACTTTAAGTACTCCTGTTCACAGCCGGAATTGGCCGACTTTTCCAAATGGCTTGAGCATTTCCTATCTTCAGAAAAATTCAAAACTATTAAACAGAAATACATTGACATTCACATTCGTCTGAAAACAGAACGGGATAAGGAAACGCGTACCTACCTGATTCTGCATGCAAACCAATTGGCTAAGACTCATGTTTAATCGTTTCATAACCAACAAATTATACAGAAAACTAATCTTTTTACCTCCTCCCAATTTTTTATGAAGAACGATGAATTCAATGATAATATAGAGGCGCATAATTTTGAAATCTTTGTAGAGGGTCAACGATCATTCATTGATTATCAGAAAGAGGATAACATTGTTTACCTCTTACATACAGAAGTGCCGGAAGATCAATCAAATAATGGAATTGCCGCTTCACTAGTTGAAAAAACATTTGAGTACCTGGAAGAGCGGAACTTAAAAGTTGTTCCGAGTTGCTCTTATGTAAAAGTTTTCTTAAGGCGGCACCCTGAATGGAACCGAATTCTTGCAGATGAATAGCTTATCTTCAATGAAGGCAATTATACTTAGCAGGTAATAGATACATGAAAATTTCAATTTTAAATGCCAAAGCGGACGAAGATCTTAAAGACAGGAGGGCCTTTATCCAACAAAGCGTAAAAATGGCGGCAGTTACCGGTCTTACTGGATTAACTTTGTTTTCTGCATGTGCAAAGTCCGATGAAGAAGAAGGGCAGAAAGTATCCCCTCCTGAAGATTTGATGCAAGAGCATGGCCTGCTTAACCGAATACTGTTGATTTACGATGCTTGCCACCTTCATCTGATCAACAAAGAATCTTTTAACAAACAAGATCTCGGCGATGCAGCAGGAATTATAAAGACTTTCATAGAAGACTATCATGAAAAGCAAGAGGAACAGTCGATTTTCCCGCGCTTTAGAAAAGCCAATCAGCTAACAGAGCTGGTAAATGTCCTTTTGCAACAACATGCTGCAGGGCGGGCAGTGACAGCCAAAATCATTCAGCTTACAAGCAACAAGAACTTGACCGATGTTGAAAATCAACAGCTTTTAACTTCACTTGTGCAGTTCACAACGATGTACCGCCCGCACGAATCTCGTGAAGACACTATTTTGTTTCCTGCATTCCGAAAATTGGTTTCTTCACATGAATACGATGCCCTGGGAGAGGAATTTGAAAAGAATGAAAAGAAAAAGTTTGGGGAAGACGGATTTGAAAGCGTCCTAAACAAGGTTGAAAGTCTTGAAAAGCGTTTCAACCTCTATGAACTTGCACAGTTTACTCCTAAAATTTGAAATTACAGAACACGCATAACACATAGGCAATTTCAGTATGAGTAACATCGAACCTTTACGCCATGACATTGAATTTCCCGGCATGCTAAAGAAAAATTCCCGGAATATTCGCTTATGGCACTGGTTGAATGCAATTGTTATTTCTGGCTCTTTAATTACAGTTCTGGTAAATTCAACTATACTCGATGTTCGAGCAAACACGAGCTTTGTGAAGAATGAAGTCCAGAAATCCGGAATATCGATCAGTGATTTGCAGGCTAAATCTGCCGTCCATGCTTTAGAGGATAAGGTCTGGTCTGTCCATATTATTTTTGGCTATCTCCTAGCCGCATTACTGGCTTATCGAATCATTTCCGAATTCTTGCAGCATCGCGATCAAAAATTTATTAAGAAGCTAAAAGCGGTATATGGAAAGTCAACCGTGCTGGGTGAATCTAAAACCCTGATGGCTCATGAGCGATTTGTAAAAACTTTATACGCCATATTTTATCTCCTTGTCTTCACAATGGTGATAACAGGCTTAACTCTGGCGTTCAAAGACGATTTACAGCTCAGCCGTAATACTGCTGGATTCATTAAGGAAATTCACGGGTTTTGCCTGTACCCGATCATCGGCTTTATTATTATCCATATTGCGGGTGTTATATTAGCTGAGTCAAAAGATGAAAAAGGAATTGTGTCAGATATGATCCATGGTGGAGCGCACAGTCCAGCCACCTCAAAAAAACATCAACATTAATGTTTACTTCAATGAGTGTTTTAACGTATTTTATGACTTACTTATTCAAACTGATGGAATAAAAATCAATTTCAAAAGCATCTTTTGAATCACCTTGAAGCGTAAATTGTAGTTTATCTAAATTCCTAAGCTTTAAAGACGATGTTCCTGCAGTTCTAAATTCAAGTCGCTGAAAACCAGGATATGGCCGAGGCAACAATAAAAAGGAATCCAGGCGAAAAGCAGATAGTGGAACGCTCAGCGTCTTTTCACCTTTTCTAAGTATTACATCTGCACTAAACGCATTGGCATCAACATCCACAAGTGTGATCTTTGCACGAAGATCGCGGCTCGCAGTTGCCTGGATGTTTACACTCTTGAATGCATCCAGGTTGATCTTTTGCAGTTTGTCCTTAACATAAACTTGTATTCCCCCTAGTTTCTTGTTCTCTGTTTTTTTATGCTGCAGGTTCAGGAAATTCGTACCGAGGCTATCAATCTTAAAGAAGTAAGGATCCGACTCCCATTCAGGCGCATATACCTGCAGACTGGCCAAATCAGTACCTGCTTTAAAGAGCACAAGTTCATTGGTTTTGGCGGAGATAACACCCTTTGTGTCGGTGTTTGACGGCACATGTTGCAAATCAAAAGGTGTGTCTTTTGGAGCAACAAACTCTTTCATCCCAAGTACGCCGAGTAGCTTCGGCAATGCAGGCAACGCCTGACCGGGCCTTTGGAGTAAATAAGTTCCTGGTCGAATGTCAAAGGCAATGCCGGCAACTTTCGTCTTAAACTTATTTCCTTCATTTAGCGCAGTAATCTTAAAATCAACGGCGAGGTCCTGCAAGTTGATCTGCATCTTACGCAATCCGTTTACGATTTTGGTCACCGGTTTATCAAGCTCATTCCTCCCGAATGGATCCTTGACCATCACCGCATCCGGCATCACCTCCAACCGCCAGCATCCATTAGCCAGTTTATCCAAAAAATATGCACCAGAACCGCTGTACCTCACAACTCTAGAGGATCCGACACCGGCAATATGTTTTAAAGCTTTCAAACTTGAAGGTAATGAAGTACTGCCGTTCGCGTAGTAAAAAGCAGTATCTGTGTTCATTTCACTGTTCCGCATTTTGTAACTCACTTTAAACGGGCCAAATGCAGTATCTGCCGGGAAAGTGCCATATGATTTAAATGGCGGGATGGATCTGAATACCTGGGCAGCAATCATCAGACTGATTGCCTTTGACGGTGTATAAGCGAGATTCAAATAATGTGTTTGATATTCGGTATTTGCATAAGCAGTTCCCATCGGATCGTAGGCGAACTGCGTTGCCCACTGGAAACCTGCGGCTTTAAAACTTCTGGCCATTGCAGGGTACATGTATGGTTCCATCACATCTGCTGATTCGAACTCATAAACCATCCTTGGTTTGTTTTTGAATTCAGGGATGGTATCAAAAGGGATAACATATTTATCCACACTGGGCAAGAGATTTCCGCGTTGCGCGTGTCCTGCAACCAGTCCTGTTGGGTACCATTGGAAGCTAAAACCATCCGCCTCTGATTGCGCGACCGCATCCGCATAGGTTGGAGATTCGCTAATGTTATAAAATACGGGCTTAGTCCAACCCACACTTTTGATGGCCTTAACCATTCGGTTTACATACGTGGTAGTTAATTCTTTAGCACCCGTATGATGCGGTTCGTTGTTTACTTCTGCGGCAATGACAAAATGATCGTTCGTGTACGATTTATGAGTATAAGAATTAACATGCTTGAAGAACTGCCGTAGATAGTTTTCCTGAGCTTCGAACGCAGCTGGTGTGATCACAGCGCCGTTCTTACCGTATTTCTCGACAAAGCTACCGGTCTTCTCATCCGGATCCGGATAACCATTTCCCCAGAATGCGATGGGGGTAAGTATAATGCGAATATTCCTTGCTTCAAGTTTTGACAATAAATAGTCAAACAATCGCAGATGTTCATTTTCTTTAAGGTTGCCTAATGAATCGCTGATCTCGGTATCCCAAACATGCACGCGGAATGCGTTAACTCCAAGCCTTGCT
>JAQBOT010000304.1 GCA_028287885.1 Pedobacter sp. | reverse complement strand
CGGTACCGGAACTCGGAAGCATATTCTACTTCAACCGGGATCCTTGCGTATTCCTCAATCAGGTATTCACCAACCAGTCCGGCATGCCAGGAGGTTCCACAAGCCACGATAATGATGCGATCGATGTTCTTCAGCTTCTCGGCATATTCCTTAATCCCACCGAGCTGTACCATACCTTCATTTGGATAAATGCGGCCGCGCATACAGTCGCGGATGGAGCGTGGCTGTTCATAGATCTCTTTTAACATGAAATGCTCGTATCCGCCTTTCTCCAGCATCTCGAGTTGAAGCTCCAACTCCTGGATGTATGGTGTTTGAACCACGTTATCCAGACGCGTGATCAGAAGTTCATCACGTTTCAGGAAAGCGATCTCGTTATCATTCAGGTAAATCACGTTCTTGGTGTATTCTACGATCGGTGTGGCATCAGAGGCAACAAAATATTCACCTTCACCAACACCAATAACCATCGGACTACCTTTTCGTGCTGCAATGAGCTGGTCTGGCTGATCCTGGTCCATAACCACAATGGCATATGCCCCAGTCACCTCTTTTAAAGCAAGGCGAACAGCTTCCATCAGAGTTACTTTTTCATTCTTGTAGACCTCCTCAATCAGGTGAATCAAAACTTCGGTATCGGTGTCTGACTTAAAATGATGCCCCCTTGTTGTAAGTTCTTCCTTAATGGTCGCATAGTTTTCAATGATTCCATTGTGGATGATGGTTAGTTTGCCATTGTCTGAGGTGTGTGGGTGGGAGTTCCTGTCAGATGGTTCACCGTGGGTGGCCCATCGGGTGTGACCAATCCCGATGGTTCCGGATTGGTCTTTTCCATTGGCAAAGTTCTCAAGCTCAATAACTTTTCCCGCTTTTTTATAAATATTTAAACCAGAGTTCCCGATCAAGGCAATGCCTGCACTATCGTAACCTCTGTATTCTAATCTTTTCAATCCTTTGATGACCAAAGGCCAGGCTTCTCTAAACCCTATATATCCTACTATTCCGCACATGATGAATTATTAAAATAAAAATCCCCTAATAACTTAATATTAGGGGATGTAAATGTATATGAATTTACACTAATTAATCTTAGTGTAGTATATGTTTAGCTTTACTTTATTCGTCGGGTTTCCATAAGAACCGATAACTGAACGACTTGCAGACGTTATTGGTGGAGTAAGATCGAATTCTGTAGATGCACTTGTAGACAAATACGTACCGTAATCGATTGCAGTACCATCAATAAGTTGTTGCAAGTAGGAGGTTACAATAAATTTGTAATTCTTATTGGTGGTATTGTAAAATCCACCGTAAAGGGAACTTGCAGGATTTATGTTGTCCTTTATGTTAGCCCTTACGCCCGCAATATCGTAGGTGTATAATGCTAGCCTTGGTGCAGGAACAAATGGAGAAACGTCTGTGCCTGAACTGACATCAATGACCAGTTCTGCTTTATTAATGACGATTTTACCTCCAAGGTTCTTGATGAAACTGGCTAGGTGTGGAAAAGAAATCTTATTTCTTAGACCAGTTAAGCCTTGCAAATAGGTAACCGGATACTTTACCGCAGGATTTGCAAGTTGAGTGGAAACATCGGTGCTGTAGCTGTGTTTAACGGTAGCAGCGACTGGATTACTAGTAGATTTGATGGGGAAGTTTACCTCCACCGTGTCTCTTGCTGTGCTCGTGGTTGCATTTTGCTTCTTATAATAAATTTCCAATTTTGAATCTGCACCAGCCATGGAGAAGAAAGCAATTCCACCTGTACCCGTAGTCTTCTCCTTATTGATACTTACGTGCAAACCTTTGAATCCGGCAGTAAAAAACGCATTGTTTTTTAAAATGCTCGTATCCTTCAAAATGGTGTTGCGGACAAACTCAGGATCAAGCTTGATACGCATCTGTGCGCTTACTTTTCCCAGTGTATCTGCTTTTCCAGTTACAACATTTGTAATTTTAAGTGGTGTATTTGGTTTGATGATGCCGGTATAGTTCCCCGCAAGCGTGGTTGCATCATAAGCCCATTCGTGGTCGCTCTTGAAAGATGTCTGCTCAGAGATATCGGTAGTTAACTGATGTACATCCACACTGTAAGTGGAGGTTGAGTCTCCATAAAACTCTGTAGAATAAGGCAGGACCAGAACCGCGGAGTCTATTGTAGGGTTCGTACCGAAGGTATATTTGTTGCTCGGTAAATTAACGGACATAGCCAGGCTTGCTTCTGTAGTTCCCAAGATCGGATCGTTAAGGAATCCGAGCGGGTAACGCAGAAGAGCTGCTGTACTTGCAGGCTCGTCGGTAACGGTTTTCGTGTCTACGGTAACTGAATCAACCAGGGTGCCCTGAATGGCAGTTGCCGGATCAACATCCAAACCAATCGTATTGGAAGATTTGCAGGATGCAAAAAGAAAAAGACCTATCAACAGTGTTAATAAGTCTAGTTTAATAAATTTCATATTTAATTGATAATTCCGTGTTAAGCTATTGAAACCAGTTGTTCATCAGAGATCTCTTCGTAGAAGGTGTAAAAGTTCTCTAAATTTTCGGTTAAATTATAAGCTAATAATGGCTTATTAGATTCTTTAACATACTTTAACACATCGGCGTCGATTTTCTCATCAGCCAAAACAACGGCATCCGAGTAGCTTATTGCTCCAATATGCATGGTGCTGCAATCTGCTTTTTCAAAAACCTTGGTGTCATCGGCAGTCATTGAACTCATAACGGCTTTCTTGTATAAGTCTGCGTTTAAAGTTTCGGTAAAGCAATTCTCATAGACTGAATAAACAACTTTAGAATTCTTAAATGTTGGATCGTTTTTGTACGTCGTCTTGATGTAAGCAGGAACCAGGGAGGTCATCCAGCCATGACAATGAACAATGTCAGGTGCCCAGCCTAATTTCTTAACAGTTTCCAATGCGCCTTTGCAGAAGAAGATTGTTCTTTCATCATTGTCTGCATAAAACTTGTTCTCCTTGTCTCTGAAAACATACTTCCGTTGGAAATAATCTTCGTTGTCCAAGAAGTAAACCTGCATCCTTGCCGCGGGTATAGATGCAACTTTGATGATCAGCGGGTTATCGTTATCGTCGATAACAATGTTCATCCCAGATAAACGAATCACTTCGTGTAGTCGGTTCCTCCGTTCATTAATGTTCCCGAACCTGGGCATAAGAATGCGGATTTCGAATCCTTTTTCCTGCATTGCCTGAGGTAACTGACGGGTAATTTCTGAAATTTTTGTGAGTTCGAGGAAAGGCGACATCTCGTGTGTAACAATCAGTAGCTTCGTTTTTGCCATCTCCATATTCGTAGGTAAAATTATGTTAAAGAAAAGATAATCAAGGCGCAAAGATAGCGAAATATTACCACTATTCAATATAATCGGCAAGATGTTTTGTTGTCAAATATTAATTAAGCAACTTTGGCGCGATAAACTTTATACCGTAGTTTGAGAATCATAAATACAATAGGCGCATTAAAATTGCTCCTCGAGCCCTTTCATTCGGCTGAACAAAAGATTGCGCTGGTACCAACGATGGGTGCGCTGCATAAAGGGCATGTCTCTTTAATACATTTGGCACAGGAACAGGCAGCGTTGGTGGTCTGCAGCATATTTGTTAATCCCACTCAATTTACGGATCAAAAAGACCTGGATAAATATCCCCGGCCGCTGGAGCACGACATAAAAATGCTTGAAGAAGCTGGATGTGATGTGGTATTTATGCCGACAGTACAAGAGATGTACCCGGAGCCTGAAAACTGGCACATTGATCTTGGACCAGCGGAGTTTGTGCTCGAAGGCGAATTTAGAAAGGGTCATTACCAAGGGGTGACACAAATTGTTAAAAAGCTATTTGATGCAGTAAATCCAGACATCGCTTTTTTTGGTCAGAAGGACTTTCAGCAAGTGCTTATGATTAAAAACATGGTTAGTCACTTTAATCTTCCAATTCAAATTGTATCCTGTCCAATAATCCGTGAGGAAGATGGTCTGGCAATGAGCTCAAGAAATATCCACTTGTCGGCAGCTGATAGGAATAATGCGCTGGTATTAAGCAAAGCTTTAAACTATGTTAAAGAAAATTACCACAACAAACC
>JAQBOT010000288.1 GCA_028287885.1 Pedobacter sp. | reverse complement strand
CGCCCAAAACCTGTACCTTCCTTTTCAAAGCTTCTATTCATGTTTTTTGTTAGCTGTGTTACAGCGTAGGATGCGGGTGTATCATTAAAATCGCCGGCAATCAGGTATGGCGTCTTGCAGTCTTTCATGCTGGCTTTTAATATGTCAACCTGCTCGCTCCGTTTCACAAAGGCAGTACGCAGCATGGAAATAATCCGCTTAGAGGGACGCAATTTAGGATCCATCTCTTTTTTAACCTCGTCCAGGTAAGCATAATCCTGTGGATCAAAAGAGATACTCTGCAAATGGACATTGTAAATCCGTATTAATCGTTTATTTACCAATACGTCAACAAAAATCGCTGCATTACCGCCGCCATTTCCTGGAAATAGAATAGAGCCCGTATTCTTTATTGGATATTTAGAGAAAACGGCTAGGCCAGTAGCCTGATCATCCGTTTTAAAAGAAGGTTCGAAGTAGTAGTGTTTGGTGTGTAAGATGTCTTTGATGCTATCGGTCATATCAAGAACCCCTCTGTACCTGGTAAAATATTCCTGTAGCGCAATAACATCTGGATTCTCTTGCTTAATTACCTTAAGGATTTTGCTTTTAACCACCAGTGGATCTTCATCGTTACTAAATGGAGCAAAATTGTGGACGTTATACGTCATCATCCGCAGTTCGGTCGAATCCTTTTTTGGCCCAACTCCTTTTTCTCCAGAGAATCTAAATGTGGCAACCAGAACTGGCCAGCCGACAGCGATAATCACGACCGTCAAAAGCATCAAGCTCCAACGCCGCCGCAACAACCACCAGAAAACCATCACGACATTCAGAACAAGTAAATATGGATAGGCCAGTCCAAAGAACGGGATGTATTTACTGTCACGCGGATCAATGTTTCCGGAAATGCAACCGAGTAGTAAACATATAGCCAGGATTAATGCAAGCAGCCTGACCAATAAGTCTAAGAAGCTAAGTCTGTTTTTCTTCATCAGCGTTTGCTCGCCTTAAATAAGGTCTCCTTCTCTGCTTTGCTTAGCTTATCGTAACCGTGTTTAGAAATCTTATCTAAAATTGCATCAATCTCCTGCTGTGCAACCGCAGACCCCCCTTTTGAGTTAGATCTGCTGTAGGTGTCGTTCTTAACAACCTTTAAGTTTGGTCGCTTCTTAAAGATCGTACTCCAATCGGTTCCACTCTTGAGCATTTTAATATAAAAGAAACCAAAACAAGCACCTCCCAAATGGGCAAAACTGCCGCCGGGGTTTGCAGAAGCAATATCAATCAAGGAGAGCAAAATATATCCGAGGGCAAGGTACTTCAGTTTAACATCTCCAAAAAACAGCAGACGCAATGTGTATTCGGGAACAAGGGTTGCAGTGGCAACAACGATTCCCATCACTGCAGCAGAAGCTCCAATCAGGTACGCATTGTCGGCACCTTTTGCAAAAACCGGAAAGATGTGGAAGGCAGCGGTAAACAGAATTGCACCTAAAACCCCGGCACCAAGGTATACAAAGTGAAATTGTCTAGGCTTTAAGAAGCTTACGAAGATCTCCCCCATCCAGTAAAGCCAGAGCATATTGAACAACAGGTGGAAAAACCCGTCATGAAAGAACTGGTAGGTTAATATGGTGTAGAACCGGTACGGAAGCAACGCAAATGATGATGGAAAGGCAAAGTACGTTCGTATGAATTCAGAAACTCCACCATTGTCGTTGCCAGACAGAAAAATAGCCACCCCAATCAGGGATGCCACAACGAAAACAATGGCATTTATACCTACATAGAAGAACACCGGATTTCCAGACCGGAAGATCTTATACTTTAAGTCCTCAATTAAGTTGTTACTCATAGTAGTCGTAATATGTGTTTTTATCCTTCCAGAGTTTTACTAGAATAAATCCCAGGAGCGCTCCACCCAAATGCGCGTAATGCGCAATAGAATCCCCCTGGAACCTGGCCACACCAAGGAATAATTCTATCAAAATGTAAACCGGAATTATATATTTTGCTTTCACCGGTACCGGAATAAACATTATATACAATTCAACATTTGGATAAAGCATTCCAAATGCAACAAGTAGCCCAAAAATCGCACCCGAGGCTCCCACCATTGGCGCCGTGTAAATCTCCAGCAGGGTATTGCTTTGCTCTTGTGTTATCCCTGCTAGATTTGCACCTGCCATACCGTTGGCAAGATCAACTGTCACAGCTCCATGGTTCATCAAAGAACCTGTAATATTGTATACTTCAACAGACTGTACAAGCAGCTGGAGGGCCAATGCGCCAAGGCCAGTGATCAAATAAAAGTTCAAAAATCGCTTACCGCCCCATCTACTCTCTAATATACCTCCAAACATGTACAAAGCAAACATATTAAATAAAATATGCGTAAAACCGCCATGCATAAACATGTATGTAATGGGCTGCCATATCCTAAATAAGGGAGAGTCGTAGTAGAAAGCGCCGAGGTAAAACGCCAGCTGTATCCCTTTACTCTGCATCACATAGGTAGCTGCAAAGAAAAGCACATTAATAATCAGCAAATTCTTGACAACTGGTGGTATCTGGATTCTGTTCATTTCTATTTATCAAATTTCTTATCTAGTTCTGTTAAGCCTATGGTCTGAATAATTGGTTTACCGCTGATACTAAAGTTTGGCGTCTTACAGGCAAAAAGCTGCTCAATCAACATGTTCATCTCCTCCTGCTCCAGTGAAACACCACTTTTTATTGCGCTGTTCCTGGCCATGCTCCTTGCCAGTGCATCGCGCTTATCTAACTTCAATTCCTGCTGAGAGTTTTTAAATCCTTCAATTAAATGTTCAAAGAGCTGCGTCTCATTCAAGTTGGCACTTCCAAGGTCTACCGGAATTCCTTCAATCACTAGGGTATTCTTACCAAACTCACGAACCTCAAAGCCCAAACTTTTAATATCATCCAGCAGACTTTTAGCAAGTTCATAGTCATTCGGACTTAAAGTTACCGTCTGCGGAAACAAACTTTGTTGGGAAGCACCTTTGCGGTCATCCAAATGCACAATAAAGCGCTCATACAGAATCCTTTCATGGGCTGCTTGCTGGTCAATCAGCATTAGTCCGGATTTGATCTGAGAAATTATATAACGGTTATGCAGCTGCATCAATTGCTTCTGCACAGGAACAAATTGTTCCTCAATCGTATCCTTCGCCAACTCCATCGTCCCCTGCGCTGCAGTTTCGTGGTTAACGATCTCATACAAAGATCCCCAGTTTTTTGTGCTCGTTGCACGAAAGGCTTCCCCGCCCTGATATGCATATGGCTTGGGTGATTTATCCTCTGCAAAGGGATTGAAATCCGGATTAAAGGATATGCTTGGCGGTACAATATCTTCCGGCGCCTTATGGCTGATCATACTGCTGAAGCCAGTCTCCTGGTCGAAATCTATCGTTGGACTGATGTTAAAGCGACCCAACGAACGTTTTACTGCCGAATGCATGATGGCATAGATCGACTTCTCCTCCAGGTATTTGATCTCTGTTTTTGTTGGATGAACGTTAACGTCGATCTTTGCAGGGTCAATATCAATAAAAAGCACATACAAGGGAAAGTTATCGTCGGGCAACAACTGTTCATAAGCCTTGTTCACTGCATGATTCAGATAGCCATCTTTGATAAACCTGTTGTTCACAAAAAAGAACTGCTCGCCACGGGTTTTCTTAGCAAACTCTGGCTTGCCGATATAACCTTTCAGGTTGATGATGCTTGTTTCTTCCTCGACAGGAATCAGCCGTTCGTTGTAGTTATTCCCCAACAAGTGGACGATCCTTTGCTTCAAGCCGGATGAAGGCAACCTGTAGACTTCCAGTCCGTCGTGATTTAAACTAAAAGCCACATGTGGGTTGGCCATAGAAACCCGTTGGAACTCATCAATGATGTGTCGCATTTCCGCAGGATTGCTTCTAAGGAAGTTCCTCCTTGCGGGTGTATTATAAAAAAGGTTTTTAATGCATATGCTGGTTCCTGCAGAGCAAGCTACAGGTTCCTGGTTTATGAAGGCAGCACCTTCAATCTGAATCATGGTTCCAATCTCATCCTCATGGCGGCGGGTTTTCATCTCCACCTGTGAGATTGCTGCAATGGAGGCCATCGCTTCCCCACGAAAGCCCATGGTACGAATTGCAAATAAGTCTTCAGCTTTGCGGACCTTAGATGTTGCATGGCGCTCAAAACACATTCTTGCGTCAGTCACACTCATTCCGCACCCGTTATCAATAACCTGTATCAGCGCTTTCCCCGCATCTTTTAGAATTACCTGTATTTTATTCGCCCCCGCATCAATGGCATTTTCCAGTAACTCTTTCACTGCCGATGCGGGTCTTTGAACCACTTCCCCGGCGGCAATTTGATTTGCTACACTATCGGGCAAGAGCTTTATGATATCTGACATTTAAACTTCCCTGTAAAGCTGCTAATTTAGCGAAAATAAGCCTTAACTGTAATTTCTTTTCTACAATTGTGCTTATTTGACCCAGTCCCTACAAGCTTTTTATACCTTTAACTTTATGAAGAATCTATTCGCAAGTCTTGTACTTGCCACTGCTCTACTCAGCGGCTGCAAAAGTAAAAATGCAGATCTGATTGTATACAATGCAAAGGTTTATACAGTTAACGATAAGTTCGATACCGCAGCGGCATTCGCTGTAAAAGATGGTAAGATCCTTGCTGTGGGCAGCGATGCTGAAATTAAAAAAGAATATTCTGCAACCGAAGAGTTGGATGCCAAAGGCAAAGCCGTTTATCCTGGATTTATAGATGCACATGCACACTTCTATGGCTATGGCCAAAGTCTGCAAACTGCTGACCTTACAGGCACCAAGAGCTGGGCGGAGGTGTGTCAGGTACTTTCCTCTTTCGCGAAGTCGCAGCCCAAAGGCTGGTTGATCGGCAGAGGATGGGATCAGAATGACTGGAGCAACAAAGAGTTTCCTGACCGCGCAGATCTGGACCGACTGTTTCCAAATCAGCCGGTGCTGTTAACCCGTGTAGACGGTCATGCTGCTATTGCCAACGAACAAGCACTTTACGCTGCTGGAATTTCAAAAAGTTACCCGCTAACGGGCGGTGATATCGTTGAAAAGAATGGGCGACTAACAGGTTTACTGGTAGACAATGCCGTTCGCCTGGTGTCCAGTAAGATTCCTGCTGAGAGCCCCGAAGAACAAGAGAAAGTATTGCTGGATGCCCAGGCAAAATGTTTCGCCGTAGGACTTACAACAATAGATGATTGTGGCGTTGATGCATCGCTTGTCGATTTTATAGAAAAGCTTCAGGCATCAAATAAGCTAAAAATGCGTTTATACCTGATGTTGTCGGATAAGGAATCCAACTACGACTACCTGTTTAAGCGTGGTGCGATAAAAACCCAACGTTTAAACGTTCGTTCTTTTAAAGTTTATGCCGATGGAGCCCTGGGTTCACGCGGAGCGAGCCTTCTGCATCCCTATTCTGATATGCCAACTAAAAAGGGATTTCTATTAAGCAGCCAGCAACATTTTCAGCAGGTGGCAGAAAAGATCGCAGCACACGATTTCCAGATGTGTACACATGCCATAGGCGATTCCGCCAACCGTACAATACTGAAGATTTACAATAAGGTACTTGGCGGCAAGAATGACAAACGCTGGAGAATTGAGCATGCACAGGTGGTTGCACCAGAAGATTTCGCCTTATTTGGTAAAACGAACGTTGTGCCTTCTGTGCAGCCTACGCATGCCACATCAGACATGTATTGGGCAGGCGACCGCCTCGGTGCAGCTCGATTGAAAACAGCGTACGCGTACAAGCAGCTTTTGCAGCAAAACGGATGGCTCCCACTGGGAACAGATTTTCCGGTTGAGGACATCAACCCCATGCTTACTTTCTTTGCAGCAAGCTTTCGAAAGGACGCCAAGGATTATCCAAAAGGCGGATTTCAAATGGAAAATGCGCTTACGAAAGAGGAAACATTAAGAGGGATGACGATCTGGGCTGCCAAAGCAAACTTCGAAGAGAAAGAAAAAGGAAGTTTAGAGAAAGGAAAACTTGCCGACTTCGTGATCCTGGACAATGATATTATGACAACCCAAGCAGATAAAATATTGAAAACACAAGTTTTGAAGACCTACATCAATGGAGAAAAAGTATATGAGAAAAAATAGAATTGTAAATGCCGTAACCTTATCTCTACTTTCGATTTTTACTCTGAGTGCATGCGCTCAGCAGCACTCAAAAAACCAGGCACGATTAGCTGCGATGAACGCCGTTCTTCAAAACGCTATTCTGTTTAATAACCAGTCGAACGTCATTCCTTTAACAGCCCTGGATAAGAAAACCATTGCTTCTGTAAACCTAGGCAATCCGAATCAGCTGATTGTCGACAGCCTGCTTAACAAATACGCGAAAGTAACGCCTTTCTCTGCAGCAGACTATCAAGGTCAGCCTACTTTAAACAATCTTGAAGACGACCTAAAGTATTTTAATACCGTGGTCGTCAGCCTTACAGATGTTCAATCAAACGAGCCGAGAAACATCAACTTCATAAATACCCTTTCTAAAAGCAAACAGGTGATCGTTGCTTTTTTTGGAAATGGAAACCATCTTTCTGCCTTTGATGCCACAACTGCCCCAATCGTATGGACGGAGAAAACTGACTTAGAAGCTGCGAGTGTAATTCCCCAAATCATCTTTGGAGGTATCCCGGCAACCAATAAGCTCATTCAGGGTTATTCACATAAGTATACCGCCGGTTCCGGTTTTACAACCACGGCTACACGACTGAAATACACGGTTCCAGAAGATGCCGGAGTTAACTCGGACGACCTAAACGGAATTGATGACATTACAGCCGAAGCCATTCGCGCGAAAGCAGCACCGGGCATGGTGGTTCTTGTTGCTAAAGATGGCAAAGTGATTTTTAATAAAGCTTATGGAAATCATACCTACGACGGAAGTGTTCCGGAACGGGTGACTGACATATTTGACCTTGCCTCTGTAACTAAGGTCACGGCTACAACGCCGACAGTAATGCGCTTATTTGAAGAAAAGAAGCTGAACTTAGACACGAACATAGGCGCCTATATTCCAAAAGCGCGTTTAACTGGAATGAACAACATTAAGGTGCGTGAGGTGATGCTTCACCAGGCTGGCTTTATCCCCTATATCCCCTTTCAGGATTCAGTGAGACCCGAAGATCACAGTTCGGATTCTTCCGCAGCATTCCCCACTAAAGTGGCCGACGGATATTACATCCGCAAAGACTACTTTAAAGATGTGATGTGGCCAAAAATGTTGAATGCGCCGATTAGAACCCGGGGCACCTACGTGTACAGCGATATTAGTATGTACGTGATGAAGGATATCGTAGAGCGACTAAGTGGTACACCCTTAAACGACTATGTGTATACCAATTTCTACAAACCGTTAGGCATGCAAACAGCAGGTTTTCTCCCAAGGAACCGTTTCTCCAGAGAACAGATTGTACCCACAGAAAACGACACTTACTTCCGCAAAACTTTATTGGTTGGATATGTTCATGATCAGGGTGCAGCATTGGTTGGCGGCGTATCCGGGCACGCCGGTTTATTCGCCAACTCGAATGACATGGCAATCATGTATCAAATGCTGCTGAATAAGGGAACATATGGTGGTGAGCAGTACTTTAAACCAGAAACGGTAAACATGTTTACTGCCCGGCAGTCGGCTGTAAGCAGAAGAGGATTGGGTTTTGACCGTTGGGATCCGGTTGCCTCCAAGCATTACCCTTCTGAACTTGCCTCAGATCAGACGTTTGGCCATACGGGTTATACAGGAACTTGCGTGTGGGTGGACCCGTCGCGTGGATTAGTTTACGTGTTTTTATCCAACCGTGTGAATCCCACCGTTTCAGAACAGTTGTCTAAATTGTTGATTCGCGGGAGAATACAGGATGTGATTAACAAGGCGATTGATAAAGCGAATAAACAATAATATCACTATTGGCTCTCCTGCTTTTCAGTTATAAAAAATAATACTGTTCTCCGGCTGAACAGCTGCGCGGTTCTATGCCGGTTCACAGCATTTATTTTTTATTCCAAAGAATAGGGGCAGTAGGTGAACCGCAGTAAGTGGAAATATTAAGCGGCATGTACATTACGCATATGACATGTCGCCACTACCATCCAGAGCATACAATCACATTCGATTTAGTCCACGAACAACAACTATATATCTAAATAATCAAGGCCGGTAAGAGATCTTCTTATCGGCCTTGATTTTTTTCACGCAATCCAGTAGGTGTGTTAAAGTATCTTATTCACGTAATCCGGCTTTATTCACCTAATCCGGCTTTTATTCACCTAATCCGGTATCCCGTAGATAGCTAGTATTTACCCGTACCAAAAACGAATGCCAGTAATCCGCATGCTTGTAATCCGGATGTAGGTAATCAGCATGCTTGTAACGGTCGCTGGAGAAAAAATAATGTCTGTGAACCGGCATAGAACTGCGCAGCCGTTCAGCCGGAGAACAGATGTTATTTTTTCAATCCAATTTCACTCAAGCGTTCGTCCAAATACTCACCTGCGGTCATATCAGAATAAACTTTCGGATGTTCCGCATCAATACAAGAATCCAAGGAAGTTAAATCCATGTCTGATCTTGGATGAAGAAAGAAAGGAACCGAAAAGCGGGAAGTTTTCATTAATTCACGTGGCGGATTAACAACACGGTGGGTTGTAGACTTTAGCTTATTGTTTGTTAAGCGCTGCAACATGTCGCCAACGTTAACTACGATATCTGAATGGTGCGCTTTGATAGGCAGCCACTCATTATTTCTTGTAAGCACTTCTAGTCCGTCGGCACTAGCACCGATCAATAGCGTAATTAGATTGATATCTTCATGCGCACCGGCTCTTACCGCATCATCAGGCATTGCATCCGGATTATCAATTGGGAAGTAATGTAGCGCCCTTAGAATGGAATTTCCATTATGTACATGCTTTTCAAAATAATTCATTGGAAGGCCAAGGTAAGTTGCTATGGCTTCCAATAGGTATTTTCCGTTGGATTCCAGCTTCTTGTAGATCTCCCTTGTAATTTGGTTGAATTCGGGAACTTCATTCAGGATAACATTGTCAGGATATTGAGCTTTGATGGGATCGCCATCCGTAACTTCCTGACCGATTTGCCAAAACTCTTTTAAATCTGCGGTTTTTGCCCCTTTTGCCGTTTCTTTCCCAGGACTAGTGTAGCCACGCTGGCCGGCAAGTTCTGGTTTTTCATACTGACTTTTCTGCTCCCGTGTTAATGAAAAAGCAGCTTTGATGGTTTCATACAGTTTGTCGATCAATTCCTGACTAACACCATGGTTGGTGATCGTAACAAAACCAGAATCATTAAATGCCCTTCCAAGCTGGTCGGAAAAGTCTTTACGCTGCTCTTCTGTACCATTGATGTATGAGCCCAGGTCCAGACATGGTATATACGGTGTTGACATAATGTTTATCTTTATCGATTAGAAAAACGAAATTAGAAAACAAATAACAATTTTGTGGATAGTTCTGGCAGAATGAAGATATCTTATTTAAAGTAAACGCTTTAAGTTATTAACAGTTTTACCTTTTTTGGGTCCTCAATCGAAACAATAGTTATTAATGTTACTACCTGTTTTTTCTCATTAATCATATCACTACTTATTAATTGTTCTACCTGTTTATGTTCTTAGTCAATCATAGTTTTAACACTTTTCTTCCTTAATCAAATCATTGTCAATTTAAGATCCTGTGCAGAAAATAGAAACTGTACTTCTACAGCTTACGTATTTCTAGACAAATGCATCAGTTTTTAGAAAAATGCATCAGCAAACATTTTCTCAAACGAATGCATCCGCAACAATTTTCTAAATAATTGAAAGAACAACCTTTATTAAAATACACAACATGAAAGTCCTCACTTTATTCGCAGTAATCCTACTTTCCATTTCTAATGTACATGCCCAACCCCAAAAGAAAGAAAAAGCAACTTTTGGAATGGGTTGCTTTTGGTGTTCGGAAGCTATATTCCAGCGCCTCGATGGCGTAGTCAGTTTGAAGTCTGGCTTTGAAGGAGGCAACGTGCCCAATCCTTCTTATGAAGACGTTTGTACCGGCACTACCGGCCATGCCGAAGTGGTAGAAGTCACCTTCGACCCAAAGAAAATATCTTACGACGAGCTGTTGGCGGTATTCTGGAAGAGCCATGATCCGACCACACTGAACCGCCAGGGTGCAGATGTTGGCACGCAGTATCGCTCCGTTGTATTCTACAATACTCCTGAACAAAAACAGATTGCAGAACGGTACAAAGCTGAGCTAATTAAGACCAATGCTTATGGCAAACCTCTCGTAACTGCAATTGAAAAGGCCAAACCTTTTTATGTAGCAGAGAACTACCACCAAAATTACTTCAATAAAAATGCAGACCAGCCTTATTGCAGACTTGTGATACAACCTAAGATCGACAAGCTGGAGAAGGTGTTTAAAGCGAAGTTAAAACATTAAGGA
>JAQBOT010000277.1 GCA_028287885.1 Pedobacter sp. | reverse complement strand
CTCGAGAACGCTGAACTTCCAGGTAAGGTTAAATTCTCCTGGAGCATGAAGCAGGAGGCAGACCTGCAAGTTCTGTTTGTCGAGCCGATTGATGGAAAGAGCTACATACGTGCACGGTATAAAGAATTAGACATTGAATGTTTAATTCCTTTCCGTGATCAGGCATCCATAGAAAATGCGGTCGTCTGCTGGGCCACTTTGCTGGCTTTGGGCTATACACCTGATGAGGCTGATGAAAGGTTAGAGAAGTTGAGCCTTGTGCGTATGCGCCTGGAATTAAAACATGGGATCAATGAGTGCTCGGTTATCGATGATTCGTATAGCGCCGACATATCCTCTCTGGCAATTGCTTTGGACTTCCTTAACCTGCAAAACCAGCACAATAAACGTACGCTGATCCTGTCTGATCTGTTTGAGACAGGTAAGAGCGGCGAAGAACTGTATACAGAAATTGCAGCTCTGATCCGCCAGAAAGGCGTAAACCGCTTGATCGGCATCGGTCCGCAAATATCAAGTTTTGCACACCTGTTTGATTTGGATGCAGTTTTCTATGCAGGCACAAAGCAGTTCTATGAAGCCTTTCCTTCTATTCACTTTTATAAAGAAACGATCCTTGTAAAAGGAGCACGGCGCTTTGAATTTGAAAATATCAGCAAGCTGCTGACACAAAAGATTCATGATACGGTGTTGGAGGTCGACTTAAATGCCCTTGCAAGCAACCTAAAGTATTACAAATCCAGGCTTAAACCAGGTGTAAAGGTTATGGCTATGGTGAAGGCTTTTTCCTACGGCAGCGGCAGCTTTGAAATTGCAAATGTTCTTCAGTACCATAAAGTAGATTACCTGGCTGTGGCTTATGCCGATGAAGGCATCGCCTTGCGCAAGGCTGGCATTAACCTGCCTATTATGGTGATGAGCCCGGAGCCTTCAGCATTTGATGCGATTGTTAAACATAAGCTAGAGCCTGAATTATACAACCAGGAAGTACTTCAGGGCTTTTTGAATTTCCTGCCTGAGCGCATGGTGAACTATCCGGTTCACATAAAAATAGATACAGGCATGCACCGCCTTGGTTTTGAGGAAGGCGAAATCGATGACATGCTAAAGCTGTTAACCACCTCTAATAAAGTGAGGGTAAAAAGCGCTTTTTCTCATCTTGTTGCTAGTGACGATCCGGCGCATGATGCATTTACACAAGCACAAATTGCCTCTTTCAAAAACCTGGTGTCAAAAATATCGACTGCTTTACGGTATGATTTCATCAAACACATCTCCAACACGGCAGCAATAACACGCCATCCAGAAGCTCAGATGGATATGGTTAGGATTGGGATTGGCCTTTATGGCTTTGATGCAGCCATTCCAAATGGCAGAGGCTTGCAGGCCGTGGCAGCATTGAAAACTACAGTTACACAGGTTAAACCAATTAAAGCCCATGATACCGTGGGATACAGTCGCAGGGGCATTATGGAGCACGATGGATCGATCGCAACAGTGAAAATAGGTTATGCAGATGGTTACAACCGAATGTTTGGTAATGGGGTGGGGAAGATGCTGATTGGAGGTAAACAGGTGCCAACCGTTGGCTCCATTTGCATGGATATGTGCATGCTTGATGTTACGGGCATGGAGGTTAAAAACGGGGATGAAGTTGTTGTTTTTAATGACGTATTGACCATTGCAGAACTCGCTGAGCAAATCTGTACCATCCCCTATGAGATATTAACAAATATTTCCCAAAGAGTTAAGCGGGTCTATTTTTATGAGTAGTTTTGCGCTATGAACAAAGTTGGCAGAGCCCTCTTAAATTACTTCATTAAAGGATTGTTGGTTGTATTGCCCATCACGCTAAGCGTGTTAATTGTCGTTTGGGCAGTTACGACTGTTGATAGCTGGTTAAACCTGAACAACTTCATGGGCATTGACCCAAGGACTGGCGACAACAGAAATATCCCTGGCCTCGGTCTTGTTACGGTGGTAACGTTAATTCTTGCCGCAGGGATCTTTGTTACAAACTTAGTAACCGAACCCATGTACAACTGGTTCGCAAAGATCCTGAATAAACTACCCATCTTAAAATTCATTTACTCTTCCATTAAGGACCTTACAGAAGCCTTTGTTGGCGATGAAAAGAAGTTCAATCATCCCGTGCTGGTAGAAGTTGAAGGTGATATGAAACGCATAGGCTTCCTAACGCAGAACGACTTATCGCGTATCGGACTTCCTAATGAATCAATAGTCTATTTTCCATTCTCCTATTCCTTTGCCGGCCAGGTATACATTGTGAAGAACGAGAAAATCAAGGAACTGAAGATCAGTGCTGCAGACGCCATGAAGCTGGTGGTTTCCGGTGGCGTAAGTCACTTCTAAAAAAGAAATCAAATGCTTAGTGGCTTTACAATCCTGGCATAAGCCTTAAATTGTAGCACATTTAACATTTGATTTATTCCAGAGTTCTGGCGTATTCTACTACAGTACTTGCGTATTCTAGAAGTTGGGTTTTAATACATACTTATCATAGAACCTGAAGATGTGTTCTGCAGCTTCTTCCGCAGTATCAACCAACCTAAACAAGTTCAAGTCTTCTGCATGGATATTGTGTTCTTTTTGTAACATGGTGTTCGTAATCCAATCCACTAAACCGCCCCAATAGTCTTTTCCAACAAGCACGATAGGGAATCGGGCAATCTTTCCCGTTTGAATCAAGGTAATCGCCTCGAACATTTCATCCATGGTACCCATACCTCCCGGTAGGACTATAAAGCCCTGAGAGTATTTCATGAACATCACTTTCCTGATGAAGAAGTAATCAAATTCAAGAAGTTTATTGTGGTCAATATATTTATTATGGAACTGCTCAAAAGGCAATTCAATGTTTAATCCTACAGATTTACCACCATTAGTGTGTGCGCCTTTGTTTCCAGCTTCCATAATACCTGGTCCACCCCCTGTAATTACGCCATATCCACGCTCTGTAAGCAATCTGCCGCATTCAACGGCTATTTCATAGTAAGGGTTTGTTTCTGCTGTTCTAGCGGATCCAAAGATGGAAACGCAAGGTCCTATTTTAGCCAGCTTTTCAAAGCCGTCTACAAACTCGGCCATAATCTTAAAAATCTGCCATGAGTCTGTTACTTTTATTTCCTGCCAGTTCTTATTTTCAAAAGCACTTCTTATTTTCTCTTCACTAGTCATTCTGTCTTGTCGTTTATTTAAAATTTAGTTTGTTGGTCTGTTTTCTTGCTAATCAACAACAAGCCGATGAATGTTATCAATCCGTTAACAAGGATAAGCTCTACGCTAAAAGCGTACCCATTTAGCAAGTCACTGGAATATGCATTCAGAATATAACAAATAAATGGCGAAACCAGACAAATGACTGGAACCAGCTTGTCGTGCAAGCCACGGTTTTTCACAAATAGTCCAAAGCTGTATAAGCCTAAAAGTGGCCCATAGGTGTATGAGGCAACTTTAAAGATCCCTTTAACCACAGATTCGTCGTTAACAGCATTAAACACCAGTATCACCAGGAACATGAGAACGGAAAATCCGACATGCACCATATGACGCTTATTAATCGAATCCTTGGAATTTGAATTATCACCTTTATTCATGTGTAGGAAGTCTACACAAAAGGAAGTTGTGAGCGCCGTTAATGCAGAGTCTGTTGTTGCAAAGGTTGCGGCCGTTAAGCCCAACATAAATACGATTGCAGGCAACACACTGAGGTGGTTAAAAGCGATTTCCGGGAACAAAAAGTCTGTTCTTGGCATACCGGTTATATGGTCCAGCGGAATCGAAATACCATTCTTAGTGGCATAGATATACAATAGTGCACCCACACTTAAGAAGAATATGTTTAAAACGACGAATACCGCCGTGAAGGTAAACATGTTCTTTTGTGCTTCGCCGATGGTTTTCATGCTCAGGTTCTTTTGCATTAAATCCTGATCCAGGCCCGTCATAGCTATCGTTACGAAGATACCGCCAATGAACTGCTTGCTGACATGGAAGCCATTGGTCATAAAGTCCTCATAGAAAAACACTTTCGAATATCCACTGTTCTTTATTGTTTCGAAGGCGGAAGGGATATCCAGGTTTAGGCTGCTGCAAATAAAGTAAAGCGTTAGGAAAACCGAGAGTACAAGGAAAAAGGTCTGCAAAGTATCGGTAATGATAATTGTTTTCAAACCGCCCTTAAAAGTATAGGACCAGATTAGCAGCAAGGAGATCAACACCGTTGCCCAAAATGGAACACCGTAACTATCGAATATAAAGCGTTGTAGAACGATGACTACGAGGTACAGCCGAAATGCGGAACCGATTACCCGGCTAATCAGGAATATGGATGCCGCTGTTTTGTAGCTATAATATCCGAGTCGCTGTTCAATGTAGCTGTATATCGAGGTAAGCTGCATCCGGTAATACAAGGGGAGGAGGACTGTAGCGATGATGAAAAAGCCCACCGCATTGCCCAGCACAAACTGAAAGTACTGGAACTGGTTGCCCGCTGGAGCGCCAACTTCTCCCGGCACCGAAATGAAGGTTACGCCGGATAAGGCGGTGCCTATCATGCCGAAGGCAACCAGGTACCATTTGGAGTTTCTGTTTGCAATGAAGAAGGTGGAATTATCTGAAGACTTATTGGAAGTTGCGAAAGCAATAATGATCAGAATCAGGAAGTAACCAATTAAAAAAGATAGCAGTATAGCGGGGCTCATTATTCGTTTTTAGCTGCTAAATGTAATAAAATGATCTTTTAAAAATCAATTTACCGAAGATAAATATAAATTTGCACTATGAATTTCTCTTCTAAATTACTGGAAGATGCCGTTAATGAATTTGCTAAATTACCCGGTGTTGGAAAGAAAACTGCGCTTAGATTGGTGTTGCATTTACTGAACAGGGAAACTCCAGAGGTAGAGCTTTTTGGAAATTCAATCATCAAATTACGCCAGCAAATTAAGCATTGTTCCATTTGTCACAACATCTCTGATAATGAGATCTGTGATATCTGTGCTTCAAGTAAAAGGGAAACGGAAATCATTTGCGTTGTAGAAGATACGCGTGATGTTATGGCTGTAGAGAATACATCTCAGTATTTTGGCGTATACCATGTTCTTGGTGGACTAATTTCTCCAATGGATGGCATAGGCCCTTCGGATCTTTTTATTGACTCTTTGGTACAGCGTGTCGCAACAACGCCGGTAAAAGAAGTGATTCTCGCTATAAGCGCCACCATGGAAGGCGACACCACCATTTTTTACTTATACAAACGATTGAAGGAGTTTCAGATTCCGATCACAACCATTGCACGGGGAATTGCTTTCGGGGGCGAGCTGGAATATGCCGATGAAATAACTCTGGGGCGTTCCATCGTAACCCGGATCCCTTATGAAAATTCCATTATCAAATAACATACATGAATTTTAAGAACAAAGTTGTCCTGATAACAGGCGCATCATCAGGAATAGGTAAAGCCTGTGCCATTGAACTGGCTAAACGTGGTGCAAACCTGGTCCTCGCTGCCCGTCAATACGTTACGCTGTGCGAGATCACCGCGGATCTGGAGAAAACATATGGAATTCGTGCAATAGCCGTTCAGACTGATGTAAGCAATGAAGAAGATTGTAAGCATTTGGTTAAACAAGCGATGACAACCTTTGATCGCATTGATATCCTGATCAACAACGCAGGTTTATCTATGCGTGCTCTATTTAAGGACCTTGATCTGTCTGTGCTTAAGAACCTTATGGATGTTAATTTTTGGGGAACTGTCTATTGTACAAAACATGCCCTGCCGGAAATTTTAAAGAGCAAAGGCACTATTGTGGGTGTATCTTCTATTGCCGGTTACCGAGGATTGCCAGGAAGAACGGGCTATTCTGCCTCTAAGTTTGCCATGAACGGATTTATGGAAGCATTGCGTACAGAGCTCTTAAAGACTGGCGTACACGTCATGGTTGCCTGTCCAGGCTTTACGACCTCCAACATCCGCGTTGCGGCTTTATCTAAAGACGGCAATGCCCATGGTGAAACCAGCATGGAAGAGGGTAAAATGATGTCTGCAGACGAAGTTGCCGAGAACATTATTAACGGTATTGCGGCAGGTAAAAGAACCTTGGTGATGACAGGCCAGGGTAAGCTTACGGTTTGGCTGAATAAGTTGTTACCTGCACTTGCGGACAGCCTTGTGTTCAATCATTTTACAAAAGAAAAGAACGCCTTGATCAAATAGGTAAGGCCCTTGCCCTCAGTTATTATACACGCTACCGTTATTATTAATATAATTTTTGCTTTTAATAAAAAACTATTACATATTTGCCAAAGATGATACAGACAAACGGACTTCTTATTTGGTGGTGGCAGAGCGCAATTGCGTAATGTAACCCTCATGTTCGTTTTTTTATAATTACTAATGTATATGGGTTGCTTTTCTAAGGCAACCTTTTTTGTTTATAATCCATGAAGAAAATACTCAGTCACCTTTTTGAAAATAAAAGCTTTACACGGGAAGAAGCTCAACGAATTCTAATTGCTATTGCCAGAGGCGAATACAACAGCTCACAGATCGCTGCATTTGTAACCGCTTATGGAATGCGTAACATCACTGTACATGAATTGCAGGGGTTCCGCGACGCAATGTTGGACCTGTGTATCAAGCTTGACTTTTCAGATTATGAGTTAATTGATCTTTGTGGTACCGGAGGCGATGGCAAAGACACCTTCAACATTTCTACACTTGCATCCTTTGTAACGGCAGGTGCAGGATATAAGGTTGCAAAACATGGAAATTACGGTGTGTCATCCGGCTGTGGTTCTTCTAACGTCATGGAATATCTTGGATATACCTTTACCAGCGATCCGGATGCTTTGAAAAGAACGCTTGATCAGGCTGGCATCTGCTTTATCCATGCACCCTTGTTTAACCCAGCCATGAAGACGGTAGCACCTATTCGGAAAGACCTTGGCATTAAAACTTTCTTTAATATGTTAGGGCCAATGTGTAATCCGGCGCAGCCTAAAAACCAGCTTGTAGGCGTGTTTAGCCTGGAATTGGCGAGGCTGTATGCCTACCTATATCAGGATACAAATAAGAACTACACCATATTGCATGCTGTAGACGGCTTTGATGAGATTTCATTAACCTGCAGCATTAAAACTTTTACGCAAAATGGAGAATCTTTATGTAGTGTCAAAGACTTGGGATTTGAATTACTGAACGAACAGGATATAAAAGGAGGGGATACGGTAGAATCTTCTGCGAAGATATTCAAGGATGTATTAACTGGAAATGGCACGTATGCGCAAACCAATGTGGTTCTTTGTAATGCTGCCATGGCAATTAAAACAATTGACAGTCGGAAATCCTTCTCCGATTGTTACTATGAAGCGGAGGAGTCGTTAAATAGCAAACGAGCTTTTGACAGCTTTAACAAACTCGTAAACGCCTAGATATGGAAGTTAAGTTGAAGATCTGCGGTATGAAGGTGCCTGACAATATTGCTCAGGTGGTTGAACTAAGTCCGGATTATCTTGGATTTATATTCTATAAAGGATCAAAAAGGTACATCGACGATTTACAGTTCTCCATTGTGCACGAGTTGCCGAGAGGCATAAAGGCGACGGGCGTATTTGTTGATGAGGACCTGGATACAGTTATAAGCCACGCGAAAGCGTACAACTTGGCCGCCCTGCAGTTACATGGGCATGAAAGTCCGCAGTATTGTTTACAGATCATGTCTGTTTTGCCGCTGGTAGAAGTAATTAAAGCCTTCGGCATAGACGAAACTTTTGATTTTTCTTCTTTGGACGCATATATAGAATCTGTGGATTACTTCTTGTTTGATACGCAGACAGCCAATCATGGGGGATCCGGAAAAGCTTTCAACTGGTCATTACTGGAAAATTACAAGGGCCAAAAGCCTTACTTCTTAAGTGGGGGAATAGGCATAGAAGAAGCAGCCGCTTTAAATAAGATACAAGATCCGCGTTTGTACGCCCTGGATATCAACAGCAGATTTGAATTGGAACCTGGTCTGAAAGATCTCAATAAGTTAAAGGAATTTAGAAATATACTATCGGGCATTGCCCAATAAATAAAACGATTGCTATGGAATATTTTGTAAATGAAAACGGTTATTACGGTGATTTTGGCGGTGCTTACATCCCCGAGATGTTATACCCGAACGTGGAAGAGCTCAGACAAAACTACCTGAAGATTATTAACGATGAAAGCTTTCAAAAGGAGTTTCACTACTTGTTAAAGGATTACGTTGGCCGGCCTTCTCCATTATACCTGGCTAAAAGGTTGTCCAAAAAATATAACGCAAACATCTTTCTAAAACGTGAAGACCTGAACCATACCGGTGCGCATAAGATCAACAATACCATTGGTCAGATCTTACTTGCAGAACGTCTTGGTAAAAAGCGGATCATTGCAGAAACAGGTGCAGGGCAGCATGGTGTTGCAACAGCAACCGTATGTGCGTTGCGTGGACTGGAATGTGTGGTGTATATGGGTGAGATTGATATCGAGCGTCAGGCACCAAATGTTGCAAGGATGAAAATGCTAGGCGCTTCCGTAGTTCCGGCTACTTCAGGCTCTAGAACTTTGAAAGATGCGACTAATGAGGCCATGCGCGCATGGGTGAATGATCCTGTTGATACACATTATATTATCGGGTCTGTTGTCGGTCCGCATCCTTATCCAGATATGGTCGCTTTGTTCCAATCTGTCATTTCAGAAGAAACAAAAAAGCAATTGATTGAGCAGACGGGATCAGATAAGCCCGACTATGTTTTAGCCTGCGTAGGCGGTGGGAGTAATGCCATGGGTATGTTCTATCATTTCATCAACGATGAAGGCGTTAAACTGATTGCAGTTGAAGCAGCGGGTAAAGGTGTAGACAGCGGCTTTACGGCGGCAACTACTGCGCTTGGTAAAGAAGGTGTTTTACATGGCAGCAGAAGTATTCTGATGCAAACTAAGGATGGACAGGTGGTAGAGCCATTCTCTATATCGGCGGGTCTGGATTACCCAGGCATCGGCCCTCAGCATGCGCACTTATTTAAAACTACCCGTGCGCAATATGTATCCATCACTGATGAAGAATCTTTAAATGCGGGCTTGCTTTGCACGCAAATGGAGGGAATTATTCCGGCAATAGAAAGTGCACACGCATTAGCATACTTAGAAAAGATGAGCTTTACCGGCAAGGAGAACGTTGTGGTTTGCTTATCTGGTCGCGGCGATAAAGATATGGACACGTACATGAAACACTTTGGATTATAATAGCATACAATGAATCGAATTAATCAATTATTTGAGGACAAGAAGAGTAACATTCTTTCCATTTACTATACAGCAGGCTATCCTAATCTAAACGATACGGTCCGCATAGCGGAAGAGCTGCAACAATCGGGTGCAGATATGCTAGAAATCGGCTTTCCATACTCAGACCCTGTTGCCGACGGTCCGGTGATCCAGGCGAGCAGCAAGTTGGCTCTAGACAATGGAATGGACCTTGCCTTGTTGTTCGAACAGCTTAAAGATCTC
>JAQBOT010000269.1 GCA_028287885.1 Pedobacter sp. | reverse complement strand
TTTTCAAATACTTCTCCTTGCTTGCGCATCTCTAAACCAAGTTTTTCCCATTTGGCTTTTTCCTCCGGACTGTTGAATTTAAGAGCAATTGCTTCCGCATTCTTTCTCAAAGCAACAATTGCATTCGTGTCTAATGTTAATCCAGATAAACCATGGACAAAGAAACGCTCATCCTCTAAGTCCGCCTTAATGCTGTCTGGCAGTTCTTTTATAGACTTATATTCTGTTCTTTTACCATGTTCGTCAACGGTAATGATCTTAACGGATTTCTTCTTTTTTGGGGTATCGATAGGTAGCTTGATCTGTATTACCTTTTCTACTTTTCTTTCAACAGGAACCACATCAGGAACGGGAACTCTTTTAACCTGTTCAATTGCAAGGTTTACTGCAGTTTGGATGTTTGTTTTCTCTTTCGGACTAACCCAGGCTAGGGAGACAATAGTTGCCACAGTAAACGTAATGGCAAAGATCTGCTGTTTCGGATTCATGTAATTCGTTTTCATGTCTGTAATTCTTTTAATACGCTGATATAAATGTTGGCTGTTACCAGAAGCAGCTAAGGAAAAGGCGGGCGTGTCTTTAACTTTTAGCAATTCTAACTTTAATAAGGCATGTGCATAAGTTAGAGGGGTTCCTGTTAAACCAAGAACCAGGTCATCGCAGGCATGCTCGCGCTCAATTTGAATAAACCGACTGCTTAGCCATACGAAAGGATTGAAGAAGAGGATAGTTTCAATTCCTGTTTTCAGGAGATTTAACAAGTAGTCGTTTCTCCTGATGTGAGACAGTTCATGGATCAGTATCGCTTCTACCTGCTTCAAATCAAGCTGTGTGGCCAATGCGAATGGGAATAATACGACGGGTTTGAAGTAGCCGATCACAAGCGGTACATTCACATGTTCAGATAAGAAAAAGCCCACCTTCTTGCTAATCTTCAGTTCAGAAAGAATGTTTTTAAACACCTGTTGCCATTGATCGGGTACGCTACCGCGATATGCATTTTTAAGTTGGTTTAATTTATAGTAACCGAAAGCTATTAGCGAGACCTGTACCAATAAGCCTGCAGCATACAGCAATACAACGTATGGGAATAGCGCCTCAGCCTGGTCGTAAACAGAAGTAGGCAGTACATTCAGGTAGGAGAGGTGGTTTGCTTTCAAAGGAACTGCCTGCACCACATCGCTAGCGTTTGTTGTAGCAAGCTTTAAAATTGAAATAAAAGTGATGCAAAATACCACGAACAACATGCAGATGCCAGAAAAGGCTAGGTTGTGTTTATATCTTGCGGGCAATTTGGGTAAGGCAGACATAATGATGAACAAGAGTCCATAGATTATTGCGCCTTGCCATAACGAATGGAAAATGCTCCATCCAATTGCCTTTACCGTGCTATCAAGTATTGCTTCCATCGCTTTATTTTTTACTTAGTTCATCCAGGTATTTTTTAATGGACTCAATTTCAGCTTTACTGGCATTGTGGTTTCCCAACGCCTGCATTACCATCCGACTTGCAGAGCCATTAAATACATTATCTATCATTTTACGCACAAGGTGTTGCTGTGTTTTTTGCTGATTAATCAATGGTCGGTATATATGTGTCTTTGAACTTGTATCGCGATCTACCAAGCCCTTCTCATGCATAATTTGCATTAGCTTCAATGTTGTCGTGTACCCCGCATCCTTGTTCTTCTCCAATATTTCGTGCACGTCACGTACTGTACAGCTTTCTTTATCCCAAAGGATCTGCAGGATTTCCATCTCACTCTCTGTAGGCTTCATCTTATTTTCCATCGTTTTCCCTTATACGAATTGTTTCGTATATAAATGTACGAATGTATTCGTACAAAACAAATAAAATTTAAAATAAATAATAGGGGAGTTATTTGGTGTTGTTAACGCTTCCTTAAAGCTTCGTATTTGTTGGTATTCGCAGGATCAATATCAATAAGCATATTGTATGCTTTCAATCTAAGTTCCGGGTTGAAGGATAGGAATACCTTTACAATTTCGTTTGCTTTGGTCCCGAAGAAAACATTGGGCAAATAGGATCCGAATTTTTGGCGGTCCATGTCGTTCAGGTCACTAAGGCTAGAGAGGATAAGCTGTTCTGCGGTCCTGGCATTATCCTGCAATTGGTCTATGCCACGATGGTAATTGTAATTGAAGCTGCGAAGGGGCTCAAAGCTTTTATTAAGGAGGTTCTCATTTAACCAGTAGCGATTTCTAGTTCCATCATTGGCTTTCCAGCCAACATTTCCTGCAGTTTGAGCAATGTTCAGCGTGTTTTGTGCTTTGAGGAAATAAGTTGTACCGCCAAGTTTGGAAAAGCTATCCTTGTCCATCCCTACAATCGTATAGGCATAGTAGCCCAGTAACGAACTGAGATTGCTGATGAAGTTTTGATCTGAGAAGTCTATAGATTGTCCCTCCGTGTAATTGAAAGTAAAATCCTTGTCGCTGAGATTTAGTAAAGTGCTGTTGTAGGAGCTTCCAAAAACGGGTCTGCTGGATTGTATTTGGGCTTCTGCCTGATAGGCTGAGCCACCATCCCAAGCATTCACGGTAATCACGAAATTACACTCGATCCGTTCCTGTGGCAAGTATGTCTCGTTTGTCCACTTGTTGTTGTTAAGGAAATCCTTGATCACGTTTTGTAAGCGATCCAGGTTTCTCCTGTTTATGTTGGAAACGGTGGGCGCTTGTACCGTTACCGAAGCATTTAGCTCCTGGGCAAAAACCGGCAAATAACAGATTGAAAGTAAAATGAGGACAATTGCTTTTCGCATCTACAAAAGGTATAAAATTTCAGTGCAAATATCTTTGGCTACGTCCATTTTAGATTTGGTGTCGAAGACCTTTTTTTCCAAGGCACGATTAAAGATGGTAATCTTATTCGTGTCCGTCTGAAAGCCTGCCCCTTTATCGTTCAAAGAGTTTAACACAATCAGATCAAGGTTTTTCCTATTAAGCTTGGCCTTTGCATGTTCTTCTTCGTTTTCAGTTTCAAGTGCAAAGCCCACCAAGATTTGACCGTCTTTCTTTCGTGTTCCAAGTTCGGCAAGAATGTCTGTCGTTTTTTGAAGTTCAATGTTAAGTGTCTGATCTTGTTTTTTTATTTTCTGATCAGCAACGTGCATCGGTGTATAATCAGCCACTGCGGCGCTCATAATAGTAATGTCTGCTCCTTGAAAGTTATCCAAACAAGCTGTAAGCATGTCTGCAGCAGTCATAATGTTTATCCGCTTCAAAGGAACTTGTTCCTTTTCGCAGGTTGGACCAGTGATTAAGGTAACATCAGCCCCAAGGCTAGCAAAGACTTCAGCAATAGCGAAACCCATCTTTCCTGATGAACGATTGCCAATAAAACGAACCGGATCAATAGCTTCGTGGGTGGGACCTGCGGTTACCAAGACTTTTTTTCCAAGTAATGGTAAGTCTTTTCTGATGGTGTTCGTTAGAAAATCAACAATTTCTTCCGGTTCAGCCATTCGGCCTTCGCCAAATAGTCCGCTGGCAAGTTCTCCGGTAGTAGGTGAGATCATGAGGTCGCCGAAGCTC
>JAQBOT010000266.1 GCA_028287885.1 Pedobacter sp. | reverse complement strand
CGGTACGAGGCTGTACGTCGCGCCGTTTGCCATTTTAAGGCTCAGACCAAAGACAAACATCATGACGATGGCAATTCCAATATGACCTGATTTTGCAAACCAGATTAATCCTATACCTTCTACCAATAGCAAAAAGGCAAGCAGCAAGGTTTTGCCATCAAACCCCCAGGTTTGGCCAATTTTGTCGGCTACGATACCGCCGAGTGGTCGAGCGAAAATATTGATCCAACCAAAAATCCCGGCCACCAAACCAGCTACAGCTATGGTTGCACCAAATGAATCCGTGAAGAATATAGGCGCAAAGTTATCTACCGTTATTTCGACGCCAAAGCAGGCAGCATAAGCAATGGTTAAAATCCAGGTCCGGTAATCTTTAGCGGCGAGTAAAAAGGTGTTTACCTTAGTCTTTTCCACAATTTCAAGGTTTTTGAAATCACCTGCCGGACTATCTTCCGTGTACCTGTGATAAAGAAATGCACAGACCAACAACATAACACCGGGGAAGACCATTGCGTATCGCCAACTGTCTGCCGATGTACAAATACCGACTGCAGTTAGTCCGGATGCGATTAGTGGCATAAATACATTTGCTGCACCGCCTCCGGCATTTCCAAATCCTCCAGCTGTTGCATTGGCCGTGCCCTTAATATTTGGTGCAAACATGATGGAGGTATGGAATTGGGTGATGACGAAGGAGGCACCAATTACACCAATTGCCAATCTGAATATTAAGAAGGAAAGGTACGATTGGCTTGTTCCGATAAGTAAAACAGGGAAGGCACACAGTATGAGTAGCCAGGTATAGATAATTTTAGGGCCATATGTATCTATAAGTCTTCCAATGATCAGACGAGCCAGAATAGTTGCAGATACCGATGCAATCTGTATGTTTCCAACTTCGTCCTTACTTAGGTGAAGCTGTTCTCTAGCCATTTTCATGAGCGGCGCCATACCGAACCAGGCAAAAAAGCAGAAGAAAAATGTTAGCCAGGTGATGTGAAAGGTTTTCATTTGAACACCTTTTAACGAGAAGATATTGAGTTTGCTAAGGGGTTGCTTACTTAAATTCGTCATAAGAAATGGTGTTATTAACTGTTACTGTTATTTTGGTTGGGTGCCAATGTAGACTGTCCCGTTCTCTATCTTAACTGGATAGGTCTTGATCGCACACTCATCTCCCGTTAGGCATTCTCCGGTTTTGAGGGAGAAGTTTTTCTTGTGAAAAGGGCAAGCTACTTTGGGTTCATCGGTTGTTGTTCCGATGATTCCGCGGCTCAATGCCATTTGTTTGCGGTGTGGGCATTCATTTTGTGTGGCATACCATTCATTTCGCCTCGTGAAATAAAATAGGGCAATCTGATCCTCGCCGCTTTTTACGCAGACTCCTCCATTTTTAACAGCATCCTCTACACGGCAGGCTGCTAACCAGTTGTTCGATGTTTCTAGCATTCTTTTTAGTTTAGGGTTGATAATTGGACGATTATATTTGGTTAGACTGATTTCCATTCTGCTGTTCGCTTCTGGCCACGCATGTCCACAAACTCGATTGTTGGGTCTTTCTCCTCCGGCGCGTTCACGAAGTGGGAGAATCTTTTTCTGATAGCCGGGTTTTCTACTGCTTCTTTCCATTCGCATTTATAGCTCTTAACCAGACTTTCTAACTCCATTTCCCATTGGCCTGCCATACCCAGGCTATCGTTGATGATGACGTTTCTGAGGTAATCAATGCCGCCTTCCATTTTATTAAGCCAGGTGGCAGTTCTGGTCAGTGGATCTGCCGTCCTGATGTAGAACATCAAGAATCTGTCGATGTATTTAATACAGGTTGCACTGTCAAGATCCATTGCAAGCAGCAACGCATGTTGCGGCTTGCTGCCGCCATTTCCACATACGTAGAGGTTCCAGCCCTTTTCGGTTGCTATAATGCCGAAATCTTTACTTTGTGCTTCCGCACATTCGCGGATACAGCCACTTACAGCAGATTTGAATTTATGTGGTGCACGTATTCCCCGGTATCGTTCCTCAATTTTTATGGCAAAGCTCACGCTGTCGTGAAGTCCAAACCTGCACCAAGTGCTTCCTACGCAACTTTTCACTGTTCTTAAGCCTTTCCCATAAGCATGTCCGCTTTCGAAGCCGGCAGCTATGAGTTCTTCCCATATAATTGGCAAATCATTCAAGTGTGCGCCGAACATGTCAATGCGCTGCCCTCCGGTAATTTTGGTATATAGGTTGTATTTTTTTGCAACTTCTCCAATAACAATCAATTTCTCTGGTGTAATTTCCCCTCCGGGTACCCGTGGCACCACCGAGTATGAGCCTCCCTTTTGGATATTTGCAAGAAAACGGTCGTTACTATCCTGCGCGGCGTCGTTGCCCTTCTTGAGAATCATCTCATTCCAAAGACTAGCCAAAAGGGAAGACACTAAGGGTTTGCATACTTCGCAACCGTCATCTTTACCTAGCGTGTCCAATACTTCATCATAACTTTTAAGGTTATGGATGTGTATAAGGTCATAAAGCTCCTGGCGACTGTAATTGAAATGCTCACATATTACATTTTTGATATACTTGCCTTGTGCCTTTAAGGTATAGTTAACGAGATCCTTTATCATTGGAATACATCCGCCGCAACCTGTTCCAGCCTTTGTACATGTTTTAACATCATCGATATTCTCGCAGGTCCCGTCTCCGATGGAATTGCAAATATCTCCTTTGCTAACGCCCTCACAACTGCAAATCAAGGCTGTGTCTGGAAGCCCAGTTATCCCTGCAGAAGAAGATTCCTGGTCAGCTCCACGGGAACCTAGTATGAGTTCCTCTGGGTCAGCAGGGAGAACAATCTTGTTGTTTGCTGTTTGTAAAAGCAGGTTATAAGCAGTTGCATCTCCAACTAAAATACCTCCCAGTAGGTATTTGCCATCATTGCTAATGTTAATACGCTTGTAAGTTCCTTTATGCTTGTTTTCGAAGATTATGGTTCGGCAGTCGGGTTCGTCAATAAAGTGATCGCCAAAGCTAGCCACATCAATTCCGATCAGCTTCAGTTTGGTGCTCATATCAAATCCATGGAACTCTTTATTTCCCTCGCACAGGTTACTCGCTAGTATTTCTGCCATTTCGTAACCAGGTGCAATTAAGCCGTAGATCATACCATCATAGAGTGCGCATTCGCCGATCGCAAAAACTGCAGGATCATTGGTCTGCATTTTTTCGTTAACGATGATCCCCCCTCGAGGGCCAACTTCAATTCCACAAGCTTTTGCCAACTCATCTCTCGGTTTTATACCTGCAGAAATAACAAGCATGTCTGTCGACAGATTTGAATCATCACTAAACTTCAATCCCGTAATGCCGGTATTACCTTCGATTGCAGTTGTGTTCTTGTTTAGATAGATCTGCAGTCCTAATTCGGCTAGTTTTGCTTTTAACATATCGCTTCCGGCGGCGTCAATTTGCCTGGGCATCAAACGTGGTGCAAACTCGATGATGCTTGTTTGCTCGATACCCAAATCAATTATCGCCTTCGCAGCTTCCAAACCCAATAACCCGCCGCCAATTACGGAGGCCGTTGTCGCCCGTTTTGCATACTCGCTGATCAGGTCTAAATCTTCAATGGTACGATAAACAAAAACACCTTCCTTCTCAATTCCTGGAATGTTGGGCACAAATGCTGCTGAACCAGTTGCAAATACCAGGTAATCGAAACGGTAGCTATGTCCTTCTGCGTCAAATACCAGTTTTTCTTCTCGACTGATGCTAGTAATAGGTCTATTGAGATATAAAGTAATATTGTGCTCCTTGTACCAGTCAGTTGTAGAAAGAGATAGGTCATCTGCCGTTTTCCCATTGAAATATTCACTCAAATGAACCCGGTCGTAAGCTCTTCGAGGCTCCTCCCCGAAAACTATTAAATTGAATTTATCGGACTTTGATCTTAGTTTTTCGCAAAACTTGTAACCAACCATTCCGTTTCCTATGACAATTATCTGTATTTCTCTCATAATGGCTATAGTTTGTAGAGTTATTTAGGTAAACTGATAATTTCTTCAGGCAATTAATTGTAATTACTTGAATATACCCTCATTTTGTACGGTTATGTTTGGCTTATAAATATAAATGTATGATTATTAATATAAAAATCTAATTAAATATCTATTAAAGTTTATATAAGTATGATTATTATCTGTTTTTATGTCTTTTTTATAATAAATAATGTAGACTTTTATGTTTTTGTATACTTAAACAACGGATATGGGACAAGATTTGATCGAAAATGGCGTATATATCATGGGAGGTGGGCCTGGTGATCCTGAATTAATAACTTTAAAAGCATTAAAGGTTTTAAAACGTGCTCAAGTCATCCTTTATGACAACTTAAGCAATAAGGATTTATTAAGCCTTGCTCCAAATGGTTGCGAAATGATATATGTAGGCAAGCAACCCTACGGATGCTGTACGCCCCAAGAAGAGATCAATCAGCTTATAGTTGAGTATGCACAAGTACATCAGGTTGTTGTTAGATTAAAAGGTGGCGATCCTTTTATATTCGGGCGGGGCTTTGAAGAAATGATTTATGCAGAAGCACGTGGAATTAGATGTCATTACATTCCTGGAATCAGCAGCATGCAAGGGGCAGGCTTCATTGATATTCCTTTAACACATCGGGGAATCAGTGAAAGTGTTTGGATCATTACCGGAACAAAGAAGGATGGAAGCTTATCGAATGACCTAAAGTGTGCGATCAGCAGTTCGGCAACAGTCGTTATATATATGGGCATGAAAAAGCTTAGCGAAATATCCAGGACTTATGTTGAAGCCGGCCTTGGTGATATACCAGCAGCGATCATCCAACATGCAACGCTGCCGCATCAAAAACAAGTAATTTGTTCGGCAAGCAATCTAGAGTCCGCAGCAAGTGGCGCTGGGCTAAGTTATCCGGCAATAATCATTGTTGGTAAGGTAGTTGAGGCCCGGTCATATGCCAATTTAAATCGAGCCGGGCTTCTATCCGCATAGTTTGCTTTTTCAAGAAATGTATTTTGTTGCCGAACTATTTCAGCAAAAAATCGAGGTAAACAGAATACCTTCCATAGTATTCATAGAACGGTTTGAAAGCCACATCACCGATAGTGAATTCTAACCTTTCTGGATCCCCTTTAATGGACTTGCTTATTGACTCAGCATCTAATGTTACTTTGCGCCATTCTTTCTCGCTTCAGGCTCCTGAACTGCCAACAATATTGGTCCGTAAAACAGACTTGCTATATTCTGCTGATCCATTACCGCATCGAGATGAAACTGAAAAGGCATTTTCAATTCTATAGCATCGCCGTCTTTCCATTGGTGGTTATTTTAAGATAGCTTCCCGGATTAGCCTCTACCTTTTGTTCTAGCCCGTTGATCTTTACAATGAATCCATTGATGGCCCATCCCGGCACTCGTACATTGCCCAAATTGGGCCAGTGCTAGGTTATTACGGAAATGAAAATTGGAAGATGGCGGTTATCCGGAATGGCGATAAGATATACCTCCAATTACCAGATGTACCTAAGTTTGAAATGGTGCCTATTTCTGAAAACAGATTGGTTCTTGAAAACAAGCACTTGGAGGGTCTCTTTTATAAAATCTTCTGACGGTAGTATACAAAAAATTGTGAATAAACCCCCAAACGTGACTTGGGAAGCTCCGCGATTTAACCAAAAGTAGCGCTAACTATTGCGATGCATTTCTCAAGCGCGAACTAATTAAAGCGCAATTTTTAAACGAAAAAAGAGGCACATCAAGCTTAATCTTGATTGTGCCTCTTTTTAGTTCCAGTAGCGGGGAGCAGGATCGAACTGCCGACCTCAGGGTTATGAATCCTGCGCTCTAACCATCTGAGCTACCCCGCCGTCATTCTTATTTTCTAAAGAGTTGCAAATATAGAAAAAATTACTTTTCTTTAGAAACAATACTTTAAAATAGTCAATTTAATTGCAAACAAAGGGGAACCATGGTGTCAGAAAAGAAGAAATTTACTCTAGAATACGAACTGAAATCATCTCCCAGAATACTATTTGGCTTTATAAGTGAACCCAACGGATTGTCACAATGGTTTGCAGACGACGTCATGTTTCGCGACCATGTCTACACCTTTACCTGGGACGACGAAGTGCAGAAAGCGAAGCTGTTAAGTATACGCGAAAACCGTTTGGTGAAGTTTAAATGGCTTGATGACGAGCCCCATTGCTACTTTGAAATGGAAATCGTTCAGGATGAACTGACCAACGATGTAGCCTTGTCAATCACAGATTTCGCGACTGACGAAACAATCAAGGAGCGAACCCAAATTTGGGACAATCAAATTACCTATTTGCACAGCGTGATTGGCGCATAGATCACCCTCTTTGCTTATCTTTGTGTCTTGAAAAAGATTCATATCCTTTTACTTAATGCCTTTATACGGCCGTTTGTAGTCACTTTTTTCGTGGTGATGTTCATTCTGCTCATGTTTTTTCTGTTCAAGTATGTAGATGACTTGATCGGCAAAGGCTTTGAATGGTATGTGATTTTGGAACTCATGTTCTATGCTTCGGCATCAAATGTCTCCATGGCACTTCCTCTGGCGGTTTTACTTTCGTCAATTATGACCTTCGGAACGCTTGGGGAGAACTATGAACTCGTAGCGATCAAGTCTGCAGGGATCTCCCTTCAAAAAGCCATGATGCCCTTGTTTTTCGCCATCATCGTGCTTGCTGCCGGATCTTTTGTCTTTTCAGAATACATGTTGCCTAAGGCAAATCTTAAATATGGTTCCCTGCTTTGGGATGTGCGTAATAAAAAGCTTTCTTTTCTAATTAAGGAAGGGGTGTTTAATAACAGTATACCGGATTATTCAATCCGCGTGGAAAAAAAATGGGATGATGGCCGCCTCCAGGGCATCATGATCTATCAAAAGAATCAGGCCAATAACATAGCCAACATCATTCTGGCAAAAGAAGGTGTCATGAAGAAAACGCCCGACAATAATTTTCTACTGTTGAAGCTAAAAGACGGTGTACGTTACCAGGAAGCGCCAGGCAAAAACAGTTTCTTAAATCCCCGTCAGGAATTATACCGCATGCGTTTCAAGCAAACTGATGTGCCCTTTGACTTTTCAAGTTTCAAGATGAGCAGGACAGACGAGAACAGTTTTAAGTCCAACAATGCCATGTTAAACTTAAAAGGCCTGGTGCATAAGCGCGACTCGCTGGTAAAAGAACTGGATAGTGTAGATCGATATGCCAAAAACAATCTTTCAAGTTATTACAAACAGAATAGTTATACCAAGGGATATACGAAGATTAATATTCCAGTTAAGGTAATTAAAGGTTCCATTCTGAATACGATTCCGAAGGATAAGCGCTTGGATGTGGTTAAAAGTGCCTTTGATATTGCAAATGCCGTTCAGCAGTCGGTTTCTGTGCGTGTTGCAGAACATGAAGACAGGGTAAGAAATCTGATTAAGGTTAAGATAGAATATCAGCGTAAATTTACACTCGCAGCTTCCTGTATCCTGCTGTTCTTTATCGGTGCACCGCTTGGTGCGATCATTAGAAAAGGAGGCCTGGGCTTGCCTGTTGTTATGGCCGTCATCTTTTTCCTTATCTACCATATCGTGTCCACCGTTTCAGAAAAGTCAGCCATCCAGGGGAATTTAGAACCTGCAATTGGTATATGGCTTGCCATAATCGTGTTGAGCCCGCTTGCTGCATTCCTCACCTACAAAGCCACAGTCGACTCGGCCTTGTTCGATACTTCCTACTA
>JAQBOT010000246.1 GCA_028287885.1 Pedobacter sp. | reverse complement strand
CAATGTTAATGAAGTATTCAATTCCTCCGTATCTTTCTTTCCCGACATCAAATTGGCGAGTTTAAAACGCGAAGCTGCTGAAAAAGGCGTTGCTGTTGCAAAAGGACGTTTATTTCCGACCATTACGTTAGGTGGTGGTGTAGGTACCAGGTATTCTTATGACCTTGCTTCACAAGGAGCACAGTTAGGCTTCCAAGATGCACATCTTTTTGATCAGGTAAACAATAACTTCTATCAGAATTTTGGAGTATCCTTGCGAATTCCGATCTTTAATGGTCTTTCGGCTAAGTCGAATGTTAGAAGGGCGAAGATTACCTATCAGGGATACCTGATTCAAGAGCAGCTTACCAGGAACAACCTGAATAAAGTTATTGCACAGGCCGTTGCCGATCTAAGAGCAGCAGACAGCCGATATAGTTCAACCTTAAACACCTTCAATGCACAGAAAGATGCTTTTACAGTGATTGAAGAACGTTATAACGTAGGTTTGGTAAATTCCCTGGATTACAATACAGCCCGCACAAACATGAACAGAGCGGAAATTGATTTCATTCAATCCAAATACGATCTGCTTTTCCGTTCGAAAGTAATTGACTACTACCTGGGCAAGCAGATCACGTTCTAATATTCAATTATTCAATAAACAGATACACAGCTCCATATACTTAAACAAATAACAAACAAACAAGATGAAACTAAAACACATACTTATAGCAATTGGGGTAATCATTGCATTGCTTATTGTACTAAAAGTCACGGGAGCAATTGGAGGCGAGAAAGTAGAAAAGGTTACAATAGAAAAGGCCGGCAACAGAACAGTTATTGAAACGGTAACTGCAAGTGGAAAGATCCAGCCAGAGACGGAAGTTAAATTAAGTTCTGAGGTTTCAGGAGAGGTAACAGAGTTACTCGTAAAAGAAGGCGATGTGGTGAAGAAAGGTCAATTGCTTTGTAAGGTAAGACCAGACGTTTTAAAGTCGGGTTACGACCGCGCACGTGCTTCATACAGTTCGCAAAAAGCCAGTGTTGCTTCTTCAGAGCAGCAGTTAAAGCAATCACAAGCGAACTTTGTAAATGCAGAAGCGACTTACAAACGTAATGTTGAGCTTTTCAAGAAGAAAGTGATTTCCACTGCTGAGTTTGACGCCGCGCAAGCTGCATATACAACTGCAAAGACCAATCTGGAAAGTGCAAAACAGAACGTAATTGGTGCGCGTTTTGGCCTGGAGCAATCTGGTGCAAACGTGCAGGAAGCAAGTGCTAACCTGGCAAAAGCGACGATCTTCGCACCGGTTGATGGGGTAATCTCAAAGTTGTCTGTAGAGCTGGGCGACCGTATTCTAGGAACGGCACAATTTGCTGGTACAGAGATCATGAGGATATCAAACTTGTCGTCCATGGAAGTTGACGTTGATGTAAATGAAAACGACATCAACCGTGTAAACGTTGGCGACAGTGCGACCATAGAAGTTGATGCCTTTGCAGACAAGAAGTTCAAAGGTATAGTAACTGAAATTGCAAGCTCATCTAAAGATATTGGTACCGCAAGTACTTCGGTAGATCAGGTAACGAACTTTTTAGTTAAGATTAGAATCGTTGCTGAATCCTATAACGACATTAAAGGTGGTGCTAAAGATCTGCCTTCACCTTTCAGACCAGGCTTGTCGGCGACAGTAGACATCCAGAGTGAATCTGTGAAAGGCTTATCGGTTCCGATACAGGCTGTATTTACGGGTAATAATACCAAGACAGCTACAGATACAAAGGCGGACACGGAAGGCAGTGCTGACAAACAAAAATCGAAGCTAAACGACAAGACAATTAAACAATTCGTCTATACGTTTGCCGATGGCAAAGTTAAACAGGTAGAAGTGACTACAGGTATTCAAAACGACCAATACATCATTGTAAAATCCGGCCTTAAGGCAGGAACAGAAGTGGTAAGCGGACCTTATTCTGCCATTCAGAACCGTTTGAAAGATGGAATGAAGGTAGAGAAAACCACTAAAGATCAGTTGTTTGCTCAGCCAGATAAAAAGTAAGGACCTCCAATCCATAATTATTAGGTAAATTGTCCCGGTTTAAAACATTAAACCGGGTTTTTTATTTAAGATTTATGTTGGCAAAAGTTGCAATGATTGGTGGAGGTAGCTGGGCTACCGCTATAATTAAAATGCTTTCAGATAATTATAATGAAAAGGAAATTCATTGGTGGATGCGGAACACGGAAGCCATTGAACACATAAAAAAATACCACCACAATCCACACTACCTGAGTTCTGCAGTGGTTAAAATTCCCTCAAGCAACATTTCCGACAATCTTCAGGATGTAATTCGCTGCGCGGATTATGTGGTACTCAATGTTCCTGCGGCTTTTCTTAAAGAAACATTGAAAGATATCAGGCCTGAAGACCTAAAGGGAAAAAAGATTGTCTCTGCAATCAAGGGGATTGTTCCCGACGAGAATCAGATTATTGGGGAATTTCTTAATGAAAAATACCACGTTCCTTTCGAAGATATTATTGTAATTAGTGGCCCATGCCACGCAGAGGAAGTAGCACTAGAAAAGCTATCCTATTTGACGATCGCTTCTATAAATGTGGATACGGCTTCTTGCTTTGCAAGGCTTCTAAATACTCGCTACATCAAGACTAATGTTTGCGACGACATCTTTGGAACGGAATACGCGGCGGTGCTAAAAAACATCTACGCAATTGCCAGTGGTATTTGCCATGGCGTTGGGTATGGTGATAATTTTCAAGCCGTTTTGATTTCTAATGCAATCCGTGAGATCAATCGCTTTGTAAACGCGGTACATCCAATTACCCGTGACATTAAAGAATCCGCTTACCTGGGCGACCTTCTGGTGACCGCATATTCGCAGTTTAGCCGCAACCGTACTTTTGGAAATATGATTGGTAAAGGCTACACGGTAAGATCCGCGCAATTAGAAATGGACATGATTGCTGAAGGCTATTATGCCGCGAGTTGCATGCATGTAATTAATAAAAAGTACAAAGTAGATATGCCGATCAGCAGGGCGGTTTATGCCATCCTCTACGAGAAGCATTCGCCACAAATCGAAATGGGTCTTTTGACGGAGCAACTGAACTAAAACTTTTGTGATTAAAGCTTGTTCTTAGATTAAAACATAGTCATGAACTCAAGAAAAATAACCCTTGCAATAGTATCAATTGCGATCTGCGGACTATCGTTTTCAGCGCAGGCCCAGGAAAAGAAAGAGTCGGTTGGAAAGACAATTAGCAAGACAGCCAGTACTGTTGGGAACAAAACTGCTGAAGTTGCCGTTAAAGGTGCATCAAAGATTCGCGGAAAAATCTATAAAGGGAAGATGGCGCCAGATGGTAGCGATGTCTATATAGACAATCGAAATCGCAAATATTATGTAAATAAAAAAGGCGGTAAGGTGTATTTGAAAACTTATCAGATTAAAACAAGACCGGCTACTAAGTAATCCTTAATAATCTTTATGCAGGGTGCCAGCGTGAAGTTATTTATTATCTAAATTGATATGTAACGAATAGATCAATTATTAATTTATGGTTATTCGTTACATATCAAATGTCCTATCCTTACAGGTAGGAATAAGTTTTTTTCTATCAGTTGTTACTGAACTCTGGTTCTAATTTATCGAGTTTCAATACTTTTGGCATAATCCTATTTTTAGGCCTTTTCACTTCATAATTCAAAACTGTAAAGGCTGTATCAAAGAAATAAATCGCCCAGCCCACGATCCCCAGGAACTTAAAGCCATCTTCAATAGCAAGATCCAGCCTATTCACAATAGGGAAAAAATCATCAATGATGACGGAAAGGGCCAAAAAGCCAAGCGCAATAAACAAGCGAGTATAAGATGATCCTGCAATCCTGCCCCGGTAATTTATAAGCAGGAATGCTGATAGAATTGGGTATAGCGCTAGTATAAATGATTGGCTTACTCCCAAATAGTTCGGAAAAAAGTCGTCGTGCAACATAAAAAGATCATCAACGAGAAGGAAAACGCTGAAGAGCCCGCTGAAGAGGAAGAAGCTTCTCGTCTTTTTATCCCGACTATCACTTAACATGAAGTAGGTAACCAAACAAATTGTAGATGTAGCCGTCCAGCCGATGCTTCCAAGACTTGATATCGCTCCATAATAGAACTTTCCTTTTGCAACAATAAGTGGGTCTCCTGTCAAAACGCTTGCGGGGGTAAATGGTTGCAAGGCAACCAGTACAATTAACGTAAATGCGATTCCATAGATTAAAAGTGTAATGTTAGTGTTAGATTTTTGATTCATAGTATGAAATTAAATGGTTCGAAATTGAATTTAAGTAAAAGGTTTACCTTCGCGATAAGCATTTATCGAAATTTGTTATACGTTTTTCGGGAATTCGTGTGAATTTTCGTGTGCCATCATTTCACAATCCCTGTAAACAAAATAACATCGTCCAAGGTTATTAAATTTTATGTGGTCATGTTGGATACAATTCGTACATCGAAGGGCGGCTATTGCGCCTTAGAATTGCCCGAAATTGATCAGGGGTATTATAAACTTAATGTATCTTATGAAAACTAAAATTTACCTTATTGCTTTAATTTGTTCCTCTTTTTCAATTGACGCTATGGCACAAATTATCCGTGGTGAAGTCCGGGATACGAGCCAAGTTATTTCTGGAGCAACAGTATCGGTTGCCGGACTGAAACAACGAGCCGGGACCGATGCGAACGGTCGTTATGAAATCAAACTACCTGCGGCCGGTACGTATCAGGTTTATGTGAGCTACATCGGCTTTCAAACGGTTCATAAATCTGTAACGGTAGGCGTAAATGAAACCCGTGACCTGAACTTTGTATTGAGTTCAGATGCAGGGAATAACCTTGAAGGTGTCGTTGTGATTGGCTCCAGAAGTGCACCGCGGTCGAGACTTGACACGCCGGTGCCAGTTGATGTTGTAGACATACAAAAGCTAACGCAAAGTGTAGCACAGGTCTCGGTTAACCAGATCTTAAATTTTGTAGCGCCTTCATTTACATCAAATGTGATGAGCTTGACAGACGCCACCGACCACATTGATCCGGCTTCGTTGCGCGGACTAGGCCCGGATCAGGTATTGGTACTTATTAATGGGAAACGCAGGCACACTACATCAGTGGTCAACATAAACGGCAGTCTTGGAAAAGGATCAGTCGGTACGGATTTGAATGCAATACCAACCTCCGCAATCAAACGGATTGAAATTCTAAGGGACGGTGCATCTGCACAATATGGATCAGATGCAATTGCCGGAGTTATTAATATCATATTAAATACGGATGTAGAAAAGCTAAATGCAAGTGTTACTGGTGGTGGGTTTACCGGCAAACATTCCGATGGCTTCGATGGCGAAACCGTGCAGGCCAATGTAAACTACGGCGTAGCCTTGACCGACAAAGGGGGTTTTCTAAATTTAGCGGGTTCTTTCGATTATCGTGATTTTGCATCCAGAACAACACCCTACCGGGGAGTGATCTTTACGGATTACAACAACCCGGCTTTGTATCCTGCACCAACAGGAGTTGACATCACAGATGCGGAGCTCGAGCGAAGGGGATTGTCCCGTGGCGACTTTGTGCCCAACATTGGGCAGTCGCGGAACCGCGGCGGTTCCCTGTTCTTTAATTCCGTGGTTCCAGTTTTTAATGGGGCAGAAGTATATGCCTTTGGAGGTTTAAACTACAGAAACGGTACATCAACCGCCTTTTACCGTACTCCAAGGCAATTAACGCAGAACATTGAGACGATCTATCCCAATGGCTTCCTTCCGGAAATCAATACAAACAACCTGGATCAATCTATCGCCGCTGGTATCCGGGGTACATTGGGCGCTTGGAAAGCGGATTTCAGTAATTCATTTGGACGGAATAAGGTGGAATTTGCGACGCAGAACACCATTAATGCTTCCATGTTAACGGCTTCTCCGACATCCTTCGAATCGGGTGGCTATGACTTCACACAGAATACAACGAATCTGGATTTCAGCCGCTTTTTTGATTTACCATTTAAAGGAGTCAACGTTGCTTTTGGTTTTGAGCATCGCTTTGAGAATTACCGGATCAATCCAGGAGAAGAAAGTTCCTATGTAAATTATGGCAACGCAATAAACGTGGGTACACCTGACAGTCCAATTTACGTTCCTAGTCCGAATGGAAACGTCGCTACCCGCTTTGCAGCAAACGGTGCAGCCTATGCTGGTGGTGCACAAGGATTTCCAGGCATCAGCGCAGCAAACTTAACCAATGAATCCCGAACCTCAATTGCAGCATACGCTGACTTGGAGTTTAACTTTACAGATAAGTTTCTGGTAGACGGGGCGGTACGTTTCGAGAACTACTCAGATTTCGGCTCTACCTTCAACGGCAAAATTGCAACACGGTATAAGTTCTCAGACAAGTTCCTGCTTCGTGGAGCGGTGAATACAGGGTTCCGTGCACCTTCTTTACACCAGCGCTATTTCAATTCTACTTCAACGGTCTTCATAGACGGTGAATTCGTGGAGTCAGGAACATTTGCAAATGATAGTCGTGTTGCACAGCTATTGGGAATACCAAAATTGAAAGAGGAGACCTCAGACAGTTATAGCTTCGGTTTCACCAGCAATCTTGGGAAGTTTAAAATCACCCTGGATAGTTATTTGATCAACATCAACAATCGCGTTGTTTATACCGGCCAGTTTAGCGGTAGCAATGCGCCTACAGCAACTCCTCAGGACCTGGAGCTGTATGATTTACTGAGACAGGCGAACGCCACTACAGCACGTTTCTTTGCGAACGCTGTTGATACTCGGACTAAAGGAATAGATGCCGTAATCAGCTACAGCACGCCACTGGCAAACGGTACATTTCGAGCTGACCTTGCCAATACATTTACGAAGACCGAAATTGTCGGCAATGTGCATGCATCTCCACTGCTTGCAGGAAAGGAAAGTATTTACCTGGATGAAGCCAGCCGCATCCTTATAGAAAAGGTAACGCCCAGGATCAAGACGAACTTAAGTCTGGATTATTCCCAGGCTAAGTGGAACGTGTTTTTGCGAAATGTTTATTTCGGCCAGGTTTCACAGCCAACCAACGTCGTTGCCAATAGACAGGTGTTACCTGGAAGGGTAATTACAGACATTGGAGCAGGTTACAACTTTACTAAGGCCCTGAAGCTTACCATCGGAGCAAACAACTTGTTTGATGTATATCCTGCTGAGTTAAGTCTAGGCAGCCAGGGTACTTCAGGAATCTTATATCCGAACCAGGCGCCACAGTTTGGTTTTCTCGGGCGGTATGTATTTACAAGATTGGCTTTGAACTTCTAGAAAGGAATTAAGAAATGGCGTTTAAACAAAAAGTCCCTGGTCATCGACCAGGGACTTTTGTTATTATATGATTTTGGGTCTTAAGATCTACGTCTTCTTTCTCCGCTACCTTCACGTTTTCCACCGGTGCTTCCAGCTTTGTCGTCACGACTTCTTCCAGAGAAATCTCTGAAACCGCCACCAGCATTTCCGCCTTCGCGTCTGTTGCCACCACCGTAGCTCTTTCTTTCACCGCCGCCGCCTTCACGTCTGCCGCCACCGTAGCCACCGCCACCGCCGCTGCTTCTGCGTTCGCCACCACGTTCAGAGCTTACTGGTGCATCACCAGATTTTTCGATTCTTACACCACGGTTGTTGAATTGAACTTCTTTGAAGTTCGTAAACAAAGAATCAACTGTGTCGTTTTCTACTTCGAAGAATGAGTAAACACCTTTAAGGTCAATTTTTCCAATGCTTTTTCCGCTGATCTTACCGTTGTTACAAACGAAAGATAACAAATCGCCTCTTGTGAAATCATCTACAGAGCCCAAGTTAATAAACAAACGGGTGTAACCGTCGCTACCTCTTGAACCACGCTCAGTTCTTTCACCACGAACACCGCGTTCGCCACGATCGTCGCCAGCTGCCGCATTAAGATCAGGTGCGTTTTTGTAGTATTCTAAAAAGCGGTTAAACTCTAAAGAAGCAAAACGTTTGATGATGTCTTCTTTGCTTAGTTCAGCGAATTCATCCATGATACGTGGAATGTACTGCTCAATCTGGCTTTCGTTAACTTCAACATTCTGAACTTTGTGAATCAAAGAGAAAAGTTGTTTTTCACAAACATCAAATCCTGTAGGCAGTTCAGCTTTCGTGAATTGCTTACCAATGATTCTTTCAATTTGACGAATTTTACCAACTTCTTTTGTGTTGATGATACAGATTGAAATACCTGTTTTACCAGCTCTTCCTGTACGTCCACTTCTGTGGGTGTAACTTTCAATCTCATCAGGCAAAGAGTAGTTAATTACGTGTGTTACGTTGTTAACGTCAATACCACGAGCCGCAACGTCTGTAGCAATTAGCAATTGCATGTTACGATCACGGAAGCGTTGCATTACTTTATCACGTTGTTGTTGAGACAAATCTCCGTGTAAAGCATCTGCGTTGTAGCCGTCTTTAATCAAGTGTTCTGCAACATCCTGAGTGTCCAATTTAGTTTTACAGAATACAACTGCAAAAATCTCTGGGTTAAAGTCGACAATACGTTTTAAAGCAGCATATTTATCTCTAGCACGTACAAGGTAGTACTCATGCTCAATATTTACGTTACCTGCATTTTTGGTACCCATGGTCAATTCTGTTGGATTGTCCATGTAGTTTTTTGCTATTCTTCTTACCTCTGGAGGCATAGTAGCAGAAAACAACCATGTTTTTTTATCGTCAGGTGTTGTAGACAAAATATCATTAATGTCTTCCTGGAAACCCATGTTAAGCATCTCATCAGCTTCGTCAAGAACAACATATTTCACACTACTGAAATCTATTGCCTTACGACCAATGATATCTAACATACGGCCCGGTGTAGCCACTACGATTTGTACACCGTTTCTAATCTCACGCAACTGTTGCATAATGTTTGCGCCACCGTAAACGGCAACCACATTAGCACCAGGAGTGTTCTTTGAGTAATTCTTGATGTCGCTAGTAATCTGCAAACAAAGCTCTCTTGTTGGGCATAAAATCAATGCCTGAGGCTTGTTGATTTTGAAGTCGATCAATTCGATCAGCGGCAAACCAAATGCTGCTGTCTTTCCTGTTCCTGTTTGGGCCAAACCAACAAAATCGTTATTGCCCTCTAACAAAACAGGAATAGCTTGTTCCTGAATGGGTGTTGGGCTTTCGAAACCCAAATCCTTTACGGCATTAACAACGTCATCACTTATCCCCAATAATTTGAATGGGTTATTCATTATAACTATTTTAATTAAGCCGCAAAGATACGTTTAAATATTCTATTTACTTGGTAACGAAGCAAATAAATATATGAACAACAAGGGGGATGTTCTTCGCTTGCTAAGGTATAAGGATCAGTAGTTTACGACTGCCTCTTACCTTAGGCGATCTGCAGAGCGGACCAGCTTTTCATCGCGGCTGATGCCGCCGACAGCTAAAAACAGAAATATGATGGCCAGCAGCGGGAAAAAAGCACCAAGATTATACGAAGCATTGTCAATTCCGCCTGGAATTTTTTTGGCAGCCTGGAAGATCCAAAATGACAATCCCACGATAAAGACAATATTGATTAAGGCAAGTTTCTTTTGCAGTTTTCGATTGGTGTAATTAAAGATGTTTGCCAGAGAAATGATCGAGGTTGCAATGGTGCAAATGATTAATGGAAGGAAACTTTCCATTTTGGTAATGCCCTGCTGGTTCTTTTGATACAATCCAGTGGCTACAATCCAGTAGTCTGTTCCGTTTGCCTGCTTGGTAACGATAGGAATAAGCAACAATAAAAGGGTGACTAAAGTGGCAAGAAATAACCAAATGGTTTGGATTCGTTGTATCATATTAGATCATTAGATTTTTCAAAGATATTAAAAGGCAGAAAAACACAAGGGTAATATGATAAAAAAGTATTTTTGCAGGATTGACTTCGCAACGATTTTTCATAGAACTCGCCTATAACGGTACTGCATATCACGGCTGGCAAGTACAGCCAAATGCTTTAACTGTACAAGAGTGCCTCGAAAAGGCATTAACTACTTACTTTAGACAGCCTGTAGTTAGCCTGGGCTGCGGCCGTACAGACACTGGCGTACATGCTTCACAGTTCTATGCGCATGTAGATCTATTGGAAGTTGATGCTTCTAAGATTAGCAAGTCCATTACTGGGGTCAATTCTTTACTTCCATACGATATTGCCGTAAAATCAATTTTCAAGGTGGATGACAATGCACATGCACGTTTCCATGCCAGTTCAAGATCTTATAAATACCACCTGCACTTTCATAAAGATCCTTTCAAACTGCAGCGCTCCTGGTTGTATAAAGGAAGCCTGGACATAGCGGCAATGAACACAGCGGCAGAAATTCTGCAACAATATACCGATTTCTCTTGTTTTAGTAAGTCTAACACACAGACGTTTACGAATAATTGTACGATTACCAAAGCCGTTGTTGAGCAGCAGGATGATGGACTTGTTTTCACCATTCAAGCCGATCGCTTTCTTCGGAACATGGTACGCGCAATTGTAGGTACGCTGGTTCGGGTTGGTAGTAAAGAAATAGAAGCAGAAGAAATTAGAACTATAATTGAGAGCAAGGACAGGAGCAATGCAGGCCAGTCTGTGCCTGCATGTGGATTATATCTGGTCCAAATTACTTACCCTTTTTTAAAATAAAATGTCGAAAATAACGGGTGATGTGGTCAATGTTAATTTATTGAAAAGAGTATTTCAATACGTTAGGCCTTACCGCAGTATTTTTATTTACTCCATTATCCTAACAATTTTATTGGCCGTAATTGCGCCGGTAAGACCTTTCATAATTAAATACACGCTAGATAATTACATTTTAACAGGTCATTACAATGGACTAGTTAAAATGACGATACTGATGATCGTATTACTTGTTCTGCAAAGTGTAATTCAGTATAGTCATACCTTACTGACCAACACTCTGGGGCAGTCGGCCATTAAAGATCTTCGTATTGCTGTTTTCAACCACATCACGACCTTAAGATTAAAATACTTTGATCGTACTCCGATTGGCCAGCTTATAACCAGGACTGTTTCTGATTTGGAAACAATAGCGGATATTTTTTCAGAGGGACTGATTGTGATTATCGGCGACATCCTGATGGTGATCGTAATTATTGGTGTGATGATTTACCGCGACCTCGCCCTAACGGTCATCGTGTTACTTCCTTTGCCGCTGTTGATGCTCGCAACCTCGAAGTTCCAAAAGGCAATTAAATCAGCATTCCAGGAGATCCGGACGGAAGTGTCTAACTTGAATACCTATTTGCAGGAACACATTACCGGAATTTCGATCATCCAGTATTTTGCAAGAGAAGATCAGGAATACAAAAAGTTTGTGAAGATCAATTCGCGTTATCGGGATGCAAACATTCGGTCAAACTGGTACTACTCTATATTTTTTCCTGTGGTGGAGATTATTTCAGCCATGTCCATGGGCCTGCTGGTTTGGTATGGTGCGAAAAGTATTCTTACAAAGCCAATGGATGTTACCCCAGGTACAATAACTGAATTCTTATTATACATCAGCATGCTTTTCAGGCCAATCCGAGAACTTGCTGATAAATTTAATACGCTTCAAATGGGTATGGTGGGAGCCGAGCGCGTTTTCAAAGTGCTTGATACGCATGAAACGACGGAAAACAAGGGCACATATGCGCCTGCTAAGATGGAGGGTTCAATTTCATTCCGCCACGTTTGGTTTGCCTATAAAGAAGAGCAATATGTGTTGAAAGATCTGTCCTTCGAGGTGAAAGCAGGGCAGACTGTTGCGCTCGTTGGTGCCACTGGCGCCGGTAAGTCATCCACCATTAACATTCTGAATCGTTTTTACGACATTCAAAAAGGCGACATTGAAATTGATGGAGTTGATATCCATAAATACGAATTGAATTTCTTAAGAAAAAACATTGCGACTGTCCTTCAGGATGTATTTCTTTTCTCTGATACCATTTTCAATAACATCACATTGAATAATCCATTGATTGGCATGCATGAGGTAGTGGATGCAGCAAAGAAGGTTGGTGCACATGATTTTATAGAACGCCTGCCTGGAGGATATCATTACAATGTAATGGAGCGTGGAGCAACATTATCGGCCGGCCAGGCACAACTGATCTCCTTTATTCGTGCACTCGTATATAATCCTTCCATTCTGGTTTTGGATGAAGCGACATCTTCGGTGGACACGGAAACCGAGTTGCTGATCCAGCGGGCTATTGATAACCTAATGAATGGGCGCACAGCAATCGTCATCGCCCACCGCTTATCGACCATTCAAAAAGCTGATCAAATTATTGTCTTGGACAAAGGTGAAATTAAAGAAAAGGGCACGCACCAGGAACTCTTGAAAATAGATGGCTACTACAAACGGCTATATGACCTCCAGTTCTACTCTGGTGGCATAGAAACCAAAAGTTAAAAAAAATTCAATATGAAGAAAGTTGTATCGAACCTTACCGTTCAGGTTCTTGTAGCCATTGCAATTGGTATTTTAGTAGGTACATTTTATCCCAGCTTTTCTTCGATTGCCAAGCTAATCAGTCAGGGCTTCATAAACATGATCACCATGTTGATTGCACCGATCATTTTCCTGACCATTGTGCTTGGGATTGGCCATATGGGCGATATGAAGAAAGTTGGGCGCGTAGGCGGGAAGGCTTTGTTGTATTTCGAGATCGTTTCGACCTTGGCCATCGTAATTGGCATGGTGGTAGCAAACCTGCTTAAACCAGGACTGGGTGTGCAGGCAGCAGCTGGTGATGTTACAAAACTGGAGACTTACACCAAGCAAGCTGAAGGGATCAATTGGCTGGAGTTCTTTTTCCACATCATACCAAATAATATTGTCGCCTCCTTTAGTGAAGGTAATATTCTGCAGATCTTGTTTTTCGCTATCCTCTTTGGTTACGGTTTAAACAAAATGGGTTCGGAAGGTCAGCCTGTTCTTCGTGGGCTCGACAAACTGTCGAAGGTGTTTTTTAACATTATGAAGGTTGTTATGCGCCTTGCTCCAATTGGTGCATTTGGTGGAATGGCATTCAGCGTTGGCACGTATGGACTTCATGCCTTGTTGCCTATGGCCAAACTCATGGGATCGGTTTACCTTACCTGCCTGCTCTTTATTTTTGTTGTATTAAACGGCATTTGCCGCTTCTACAAATTCAGTCTTTGGAGTTACCTAAAGTTCATTCGTCAGGAGATCTTGATTGTTTTTGGAACTTCATCCTCGGAGTCTGTTTTGCCCAGCATGATGTTGAAGATGGAGGCTATTGGTTGTGATAAGTCGGTCGTCGGGCTGGTTATTCCTACCGGGTATTCTTTCAATCTGGATGGAACAGCGATTTACCTGGCTATGGCAGTCATCTTCCTTACCCAGGTGTTTGGAATCAACCTCAGTATCGGTCAGCAAATTTCTGTGTTGGCTATACTTATGGTAACTTCTAAAGGTGCTGCAGGTGTTACGGGCAGTGGCTTTATTGTGTTGGCTTCAACACTGACAGCGCTGAAGATCATGCCGGTTGAACATATTGCCATTTTGCTCGGTGTGGATCGGTTTATGTCTGAGGCGCGTGCAATTACAAACATGATCGGGAATGGGGTTGCTACGATTGTTATCGCAAAAAGTGAAGGGCAATTTGACGAAGGCAAGTACAGGATGGCAGTCAATCCAATTTCGATTGCAGAAGCCGAATCACAGGAGGTTTAAGTGATAATTTAGATCAAAAATCAACTGTTTTTTTCTAATTTGAAGTATCGACTATATTCTTGGTATAGATGATTACCTTTTGCATAAATTATAAATATGAAAAAGCTGTTTCTTACGCTTTTCCTGGGAATTCAGTTTGCGTGTTCCTGGGCGCAGTCTGCACCGACACCTTATGGGGCGCTGCCATCAGTCAGTCAACTAAATTGGCATGAAATGGAGATGTACTGCATCATCCACTTTGGGGTAGATACTTATACTGATAAGGAATGGGGTTTTGGTGATGAAGATCCGGCCATTGTTAACCCAAAAGGGTTTGATGCCAGCCAGATTGTTGCGGCGGCTAAAGCCGGTGGCTTTAAGGGTGTGGTGGTTGTGGCTAAGCATCACGATGGCCTATGTATCTGGCCAACCAAAACTACAGAACACAACATTACTAAGACATCATGGCGTGGAGGTAAGGGCGATATGCTTAAAGAATACCAGGAAGCATGTAACAGGCTGGGTATGCAACTTGGCTTGTATTGTTCCCCATGGGACAGGAATTCGGCATTTTATGGAACATCAGAATATGTAAATATCTACCGGGAGCAGCTCAGGGAATTGTATACCAATTACGGAAAGCTGTTTATCTCCTGGCATGATGGGGCCAACGGCGGTGACGGCTATTATGGTGGAAACAGAGAAAGTCGTAAGATAGATCGTACTACTTACTACGGATGGCCAACAACCTGGGGAATTACACGAAAGCTACAGCCGACGGCAACGATCTTTGGAGATGTTGGTCCGGACGTACGCTGGGTTGGAAACGAGGAAGGCCATGCTGGCGAGACCAGCTGGGCTACCTATACACCTGAGGCACCCGATAGCGGGCAAATACCGGCAAACGGCTATGTGAAATCCGAGCTTGGTGTTGAAGGAACCCGCAATGGCAAGTTTTGGATGCCTGCAGAATGTGACGTTTCCCTGCGTCCGGGTTGGTTCTATCATGCCAGTCAGAATGCACAAGTTAAGTCGCCCTACACCTTAATGGATTTGTACTACAAGAGTGTGGGCAGAGGTGCAAACCTGGATCTCGGCTTATCGCCAAACCGGGAAGGGCTCCTTGATCCGGAAGATGTGGCTGCACTGAAAGGCTTTGGCGACTTGCTGCGGAAAACATTTGCTGTTAATTTAGCAAAGGGTGCTTTATTACAAGCAAGTAACGTTCGAGCTGGTGGGGCGGGTAAGTTTGGTCCAGCGCTGCTCATGGATGCCGACCGCTATTCTTACTGGAGTACGGATGATGGGATAACTACGCCTACGCTAACCCTAAATCTTAAAGGTGTTAAAAGTTTTAACGTGATCCGTTTGCGTGAAAATATCAAACTTGGACAACGCATTGAAGCGTTTGAGGTTGAAGCTTTTCTGGATAATAGGTGGCAGAAGATTGCCGCAGCAACAAGTATAGGAGCAAACCGGTTAATCCGCCTTCCGCAAACTGTGACAGCACGTCGGGTTAGGCTCAGGATCATCAAATCTCCAGTCTGCATTGCTCTTAGCGACTTCGGCTTGTACAAAGAGCCAGTTCACTTGGCGCCTCCTATTATATCCCGGGACAAACATGGTCTGGTAAGTGTCTCGACACTGGCGCCGGTATCTGCTTTGTATTATACGAAAAATGGTAGCATTCCAACCTTAAAGTCTTATGCCTATAAGCAGGAATTTCCATTTCCTCAGGGGGGAGTGATTCGTGCAATTGCCGTTGAGGGAGGGAAAATCAGCGAGCTTGCAGTTCAGACTTTCGATGTAAGCAAGTCCAAATGGACCTTGATGCCGGATACAACGGGAGTACATCCAACCTATGCTATAGACGAGAACGCAAAAACCTTTTGGAGCAGCTTATCGCCCGACACAACTAAAGCGTTTCAACAAGCCTCGGTAAGTATTGACTTGCATCAGCGTACAATGATTCATTCATTTAACTATTTGCCAAGGCAAGACAAAAAGATACTGGGCATTGTTGATTTATATACCTTTTCAATAAGCGATGACGGTATAAACTTTAAGGAAGTTGCTTCCGGAGAGTTTTCAAACATTACGGCAAACCCAATTGCGCAAGTGATCCGATTGAAATCCCCTGTACAAGCCCGATACATTCGATTTACAGGCCGTAGAAGTGTTAAGGGAAATGGGATTACCTTGGCGGAGATAGGCATCAGCAGTATTGCAGAAAAGCCATAGTATCCCAGGCAGCTAATGATGAAGTAAGCAGGGGAAGCCCAAACTTTAGAGTTCGAGCTTAAAAGAAGATCTGGCGCTTTACAATTCAGGGTTAAATCAGTTGCTGAAGCCGGTAAATTCAAGATCATGGTAGGGGCTGCCTCAACGGAATCAGGCTGCAGAAGAAGTTTAATAATTAAGCACAATTATTTTTAAAATAAACGAAAGGCAGCTCAAGATTGAGGAATTTAGTACGAAAAGGTTAACTTAAACCCTGATATCGCAAAAGCGATATTGATTCTAACCAAATCCTGATGACGAAGAACAAGTACTTGTTGCCATTTATTATGATCACCTCCCTGTTTTTCCTATGGGGCTTCGCTTACGGACTTCTCGATGTTTTGAATAAGCACTTCCAGGAGACGCTCAACATTACCAAAAGCAGGTCTACCTTGCTTCAAGCTGCATATTTCGGTGCCTACTTCCTTGTAGCGCTGCCTGCGGGCTTGTTCATGAACAGGTTTGGTTATAAAAAAGGAATCATCATGGGACTGCTTTTGTATGCTTTTGGAGCGTTGCTTTTTTACCCTGCCGCAGAAACAGCAAGTTTCAATTTCTTCTTGCTTGCCTTATTTATCTTAGCATCCGGACTAGCCTGTCTGGAGACAGCAGCAAATCCATATGTTACGGTATTGGGTCCTGCCGAAACATCAACCAGCCGGTTAAACTTATCACAATGTTTCAATGGTGTAGGTTCTTTTTTAGGTCCAATTATCGCGGCCTACCTGTTCTTTAATGATTCCTCAGCGGCAGGAGACGGGAATCTTTCTTCTGTTAAACTTATTTATGTAATTATTG
>JAQBOT010000228.1 GCA_028287885.1 Pedobacter sp. | reverse complement strand
AAATGTTCGCCATATCCTGCAATTCATTGTTGGTCCGGATGGGACTGCTCAATACCAGCTGGCCGATGGGAAGGGAAGAGGCATCAAAACGAATGATGAAGGGGGGTTGTGACCCGGGTGGAAATATAGCCTGCGCCCGGTTAGACAAGGCACTTAACTCTGATGCCGCTTGCGCCATATTCGTGCCCTCGTAGTAGGTGAGTTTCATCAACATCAGCCCCTGAACGTTCCTGGTCTCTATGGTTTTAACTCCATTTGCAAAAAGCAGGATGTTAATGTATTGCTTTCCGAAGTACGACTCCATTTGCGTTGGGGTATACCCGCCGAAAGGATGGGCAATGTAAATTACCGGCAAATTCATTTGAGGTAGAATGTCAACCTTAATATCTCTAATGGCGCCTATTCCGAAAAAGAATAGTCCGGCAACCATAACCAGGATGGAGATAGGTTTTCTGAGTGCGAAACGTATTAAGTTCATTCAGCTGATTGTTAAAATTCGTTTATAAATACAGTAAAATCGCCTAGTGCGGCTGATTTCAATAGAAGCGCCTGCCATACATTGGTGTAGGCAATATCACGGTCCGTTTCTGCCCTGTTCAAAAGATACAAGGCCTGTGTTAGATCAACAATGGTTGTTAACCCATTTTTGTACAGCGTGTTCTTTTGAAGGTAGGCATCGGAAGCCGCTTTCATTTGTACTGGAGCCTCATTGTAGTTGTTTACTGCATTGATGATCTTATTGTCGGCAAGTTGAAGCTGAGCTGTTAGCTGCCTGTCCACCTGCTCATATTCATCTTGCAGGCCGCGAGATATATATTCCTGTGCCCGCACTGCTGGTCTACTCCTGGCGATGGTGGTTAAGTTCCAGGATACACCAATACCCAACAAATAGTTCCCTCTAACAGGATTGATGCCCTCTGTATAACTTCTTGAAAAGGCTGATTGGTCTAGCGCATAAGCCGTGCTAAATCCGGATCCTCGTCCCTGCATAACCCCGAAGAAAGAAAAGGTTGGAAAAATGGCTTTTTTGAAAAACTTTGCCTGTTCGTTGCTGACTTCAATACGCTGACGATAATAATTCAGAATAGGATGTGCACGTTCCTGGAGTGTATCCTGGCCAAACGTAGTCGGGATGCGGGTGATTGAGGCAGTGTCTAACTTGAAATCAACAGCCGAGATCCCCATCAAAATACCAAGTCTGTTTGCCTGTTCCTGTTCGACATCAAGCGCTTTGGTCAAAGCAATCTTAGCGCTTGACACTTCTGCTTTGGCAAGGGAAGAGTCTACACCTGCATTGAGCCCGTTCATCGCCCGGACGACTGCGGTGTTTTTAAAAGTTTCTGCACGCTGAAGATTTCTTTGTTGCGATAATCGTAAACGTTGTGCAGCGAGTAAGTTAAGGTAAGCTGCGGAGACGCGGACCTCATGCTGGAATTTCTCCTGCTCAAGATCCTTTTCGTCGCGGTTTAGTATGGCGCGGGCAACCTTTACACGTCCCTTAACACGTCCGAAGCTGAAGAAATCCCAATTGATGTTGGCAACGTACAGGCCACCAAAAGCGGCATTCCAGTTCTGCTTATCGAGCACGGGGCCCGAGGAGGCAACGCCGAGTCCCCCAAATCCATATGCGGGACCACTCTGCCCGTTTATCGTGCCGTAATCATTTTGCGCAGATAGACTAAGGTTGGGTAGGTAGTCTAGCACATTCTGCTGAACGGTGGCTTGTGACGCTTTTACATAGTTGCTTTTGGCCTTTATAACATCGTAATTCTGCAGCGCGGTATTTACTGCTTCTTTCAAGGTAAGCGTTTGTGCCATCGAATCTCCGGCAGTACATAGCCAGATGTATAGGAGAACGATTGTAATTGATTTCACAGGTACCATAGTGTGTTTAATACATCACAAACTTACTCGTTTGCTGCAGTAGGAAAGTGTTTTATTGAAAGTAATCGTTAAGACAATCAAATAATCTGAGATTTTAGGGATGGATGGGGATTTTATTTGTTTTTCACCTGTAAATTACGCCGCTTTTAAGAGAGTACAAAATCAGTGGGACAATTTATAGCTTTTCCGACTTAAAAGTTACAGAAAGTAGCCCCGCCGCAGTTATTTAGAGAACAGTTGCTTGAACCAATCCTTAAAACGTTTGAATACATCTTTTTTCAAAGGCTTTTCGTTACCGTCGTGGGTAAGCTTGTGGTTATAGTGATTTTGAAGTATTGCGGCATACTCCTCTAATTTGCGATCGTTTTCCAGTTCTTCAATAAAAGGAACAGCGGAATCATTAAGTGAGGCATTAGAAGAAATGGTTCTATACTCACTGCGGGTGATTTCTGGAGCATTGTTATTGATGGCTGGGTAACCATTTTCTGCAAAATAATCAATGTGATAAATGGGGGGATCTAGTTTCTTTAGTCGTGCCGTACCGCGGCGCTCGTTTCTCCAGGGATTTTCACTGGGTATTAATTGTGCTTTGAGAAACTGTTTGTTCCATAGGGTAACCTGGTGGGACATCAGGTATTTGCTGACTTTGTTATCTATGCGGGCGACGTTAAAACCTTGAATGAACTGGCTTGTATTCGCGGTTTTAAATACGTCGGATGAATTCAACTTTACTTGTTTCCAATCATTCCGGATGGTTAGATCTGGTAATTCGGTAAAAAAGGCTTCACTTACCGGTTTGTTTAGCCACATGTCCTCCTGAAAGTAGATTACATATTCCTCGTCTATTTGATCAAGAAGGTTACGCAGTCGATCTGTCCATTCCCCTTTGCCGCTTTTGATGTTTTTGAATCCTTGTAGATCTACATTAATTTCTTCTGTTGCGAAATAATAGTTGAAGGGAATCTTCCAATCCCAATATTTATTAAAGAAATAAACGAAGCCCTGGTAAAGCAGGCGGTACCGATCACTTGTATGGACAAGTAAAGCGACCTGGTTCTTAATCATGTTTTTTGCTGTTTATTTAATAACAGGCATGAGGTTTAGCTTGTTTCGTTTATGCTGCAAAAGCGTTATCTTAATAGGCATGAATATTACCTATAAGAAAGGTGTAAGGCCAGACGCTGAATCGATTATTTCAGTATACAAGAGTGCTGGCCTAAATAGGCCAATAGACGACAAAGAGAGGATTGAGCAGATGTATGCCAACTCAAACCTGATTGTTTCCGCATGGGATGGCGATCGGCTGGTTGGTGTAGCAAGGTCAGTAACGGATTTTTGTTTCTGCTGTTACCTCTCTGACCTTGCTGTCGACTTGGAATACCAGAAAGCAGGAGTTGGAAAAAAGCTGTTGTACATGACGAAGGAAATTATCGGTGATCAATGCATGTTATTGTTGCTTTCTGCTCCGGCAGCCATGGATTATTATCCGAAGATCGGTTTGGAAAAAATAGACACTGCATTTCTGATCAACCGGAAATCCTAACATGAGCGAGCCACTAACTAATCGGAGTGTAAACACAAACAATCAAATATTATTAACGCTTTTAAAAATGAAAAACTTAGGTTTTTGGCTCTCTACTGCCTTAATGGCTCTATTCTGTATTACCAACCTAAAGGCCCAGGATGTGACTACCTGGAGTACCGAGCGTAACGGCTCGATCATACCAGACACGGTAGCACTGGAGGATTATTTACCTGTAAAAAACAATATCGTTCAGGTTGAACGGGTTGTTGAGTTGCCAAATACGACGAAACAAGAATTATTCTCCAGGGCAAAGCTTGCCATCCAGAAGGCTTTTACAAACAATAAGCTCGGGACTTCTATTTATGATGCTGAATCGGGTATTTGTAGCATAAATAATTTCTATGACATCAGCGATATCACGGCGGTTGGTCGAATGTCTGAAGATCCCCGCCCGGATAAGTATTTTTTTAATGGTGATTTATCCTTGATCGTTAAAGATGGGAAGTACAAAATCAAAATTGAAGTGCCTGACTATGCTTATGGTGAAGCCGCAAAATACACTACCTATGCTGATTTTCTAACGGCTGCAAGGCCGGTAAGTGAATTGGCAAACCGCAAGCAAAACAACAAGCGCCAACGTATGCGTGTACTCAAGACCTTAAATGAGAAAATGCTACTCACATTTAATGTTGTACAAAAGGAAATGAGCAAGAAGTTAGACACAGAATTTTAGTTGCTTCTTTTGGTATTTGCAAAGATGGAGATATTACATTAACGACGTTTTTTACAAGATCGATAGATACTACGTTAACGAGCCAAGCAGATTGTTAACGTAGTTGTAATTACCACAATTTTTGGGATCAGGTAGGCTGTTGCAGTTACCGCAGCAGCTTAGGCGAGGTCAAACCCGATATCTTCCCTAAAGTATTTGCCGTCAAAATATATTCTTGCCGCATCTGCTGTTGCAGATTGCAAGGCATCAAAGAAGGTATCCTGCAAACTTGTGATCGCGATAACGCGGCCTCCGTTGCTTTTGATCTGCCCAGCCTCTGCTAAGGTTCCTGCATGGAAAGCAAAGGAGCTGCGGATGTTTTCAATCCCGGTAATGGCTTTTCCTTTTTCATATTCTCCGGGATAACCGCCGGCAACAATCATAATTGTAGCCGCCGACTTTGAGCTGATCTGCAAGGTTACTCCATTAAGTTTTTTCTCAGATGCAGCAACAAACAACTCCACAAGGTCATTTTCAATTCTCGGGATGACGCTCTCCGTTTCCGGATCGCCCATTCGGCAATTGTACTCGATCAGAAATGGTTTCTCGTCTACTTTGATCAGGCCGAAGAAAATAAAGCCGGTATAATCGATTTTATCTTTCTTTAAGCCTTGAATGGTTGGTATGATGATACTTTCTTCTACTTCCTTGATAAACTCCGGTGTAGCGAATGGAACGGGCGATACGGAGCCCATCCCGCCGGTATTCAGGCCGGTATCTGCATGTCCAATGCGTTTATAATCTTTTGCTTCTGGAAGGATCACATAGTTGTCGCCATCTGTCAAAACAAACATCGATAGCTCAATGCCGGTTAAAAACTCTTCTACAACAACGGTTGTGCCTGCTTCTCCAAACTTGCCGCTAAGCATAAGTTCAAGCTCCCGCTGCGCTTCTTCATTGTTGTCGATGATCAGCACACCTTTTCCGGCGGCTAAACCGTCTGCTTTTAGGACAATTGGTAGGGCATGGTGCTCCAGATAACTAAGGCCTTCTGCAAGGGTGTCCTTACTAAATGTCTTGGATCCGGCAGTTGGAATACCGTGTCGAACCATAAACTGCTTGGAGAAGTCTTTACTACCTTCCAGGATTGCACCTTGTTTTCTGGGACCGATAACGGGGATTTTTGCCAGCAGTTCATCGGCCAGAAAGAAATCGTGAATACCATTTACTAAAGGTTCTTCCGGGCCAACCACAACCATGTTGATGTTGTCTTTCAAAACCAATGTTTTTACCGCCTGAAAGTTGTTGGGGTTAACGTGAACGTTTTTGCCGTAAGCTGCTGTGCCCCCATTGCCGGGTGCTATAAATAGGTTTGTGCAAAGCGGTGACTGGCTCATTTTCCAGGCTAGAGCACTTTCTCTGCCGCCAGAACCTAATAGTAAGATATTCATGTTAGCAAAGATACCGCTTTGGCTAACTTTTTAAACTTTATGTTTAATTATCTTAAATAATCCATGCCTGCATTCACAAAGTAACGGATATTTCGTAATTTTAGCGCCCAGCAGCTGCCATAATGGCTCATAAAGACCAATGGCGTAATTGTTGTAATTTTAGGATTTTAAATAAATTAACACAGGCATAGAAGATGTTAGGATTTTTAACCAAGGTTTTTGGAAGTAAATCGGAAAGAGATATTAAGGCGATCCAACCCCTTGTAATCAAAATAAACGAAGAATACGCAAAGTTATCCAGCTTGTCGAACGATGAGTTACGTGGAAAAACACTCTACTTTAAGGATCTAATTGCAAAATCTTTAGAAGAAATAGACAGCAAAATCAGTCTGTTGAAAGTTGATGCAGATAATAAAGACCTTGCATTGGCGGAAAAGACGGCGATTTATGATCAGGTTGACGCCTTAGCGAATGACCGGGATAAAGAACTTGAAGTTGTTTTATTAAATATATTACCGGAAGCTTTTGCTGTTATAAAGGAAACGTCGAGACGTTTTTCTGAGAACCAGTTTCTTGAAGTTACCGCCACCCAACACGATCGTGATTATGCGGCTCGCAGAGCCAATGTAACTGTTTCTGGTGATAAGGCAATCTGGGCAAACCATTGGGATGCTGCAGGTTCTGACGTCGTTTGGAATATGGTGCATTATGATGTACAGTTGATTGGTGGTGTGGTTTTGCATAGTGGCAAAATCGCGGAGATGGCAACAGGTGAGGGTAAAACCTTGGTAAGTACATTGCCGGCCTACCTGAATGCTTTAGCCGGAAAGGGAGTACACATTGTAACCGTCAACGATTACCTTGCCCGTCGTGACTCGGAGTGGAATGGTCCGCTATTTGAATTTCATGGTCTAACTGTTGATTGTATCGATAAACACGAGCCAAACTCCGAGCAACGCAGAAAAGCATACCTGGCTGATATCACCTACGGTACGAACAATGAATTTGGTTTTGACTACCTGCGTGACAATATGTCCCAGACGCCTGACCAATTGGTTCAACGCAAGCTGCACTTTGCTATGGTGGATGAGGTCGATTCGGTATTGATTGATGATGCAAGAACACCATTGATCATCTCTGGTCCGGTTCCATTTGGTGATCAGCATGAATTCTATGAATTGAAGCCGCGTATTGAGCGTTTGGTTGCTGCGCAGAAAGATTATGTATCACGCGCTTTGAACGAGGCGAAAAAATTAATAAACGACGGTAAAACAGGAACGGAAGAGGGTGAAGGTGGATTGGCTTTATTAAGAGCTTTCCGTGGTTTGCCTAAAAATAAAGCATTGATTAAGTTTTTGAGTGAGGGTGGTGTTAAGCAAACCTTGTTGAAAACTGAAAACCATTATATGGCAGACCAGTCTAAGAATATGCCTAAGGTAGATTCAGAACTGTTCTTCTATATCGATGAAAAAAATAACCAGGTAGAACTTACAGAGAAAGGTATTGAGCTGATTACGAAATCAGGTGAAGACCCACATTTCTTTGTACTGCCTGATGTAGGTACTGAGATTGCTGAGATAGAGAAATCTACCTTAAGCAATGAAGAAAAGGTATCCCGTAAGGATGAGCTGATGCGTGATTATTCCATCAAAGCAGAACGCATACACTCGGTTAACCAGTTGCTTAAAGCTTATACCTTATTTGAAGCAGATGTAGAATACATCATTGATGAAGGTAAGATTAAGATTGTAGATGAGCAGACCGGCCGTATTATGGATGGTCGCCGTTACTCAGATGGTTTACACCAGGCTATTGAAGCAAAAGAAAACGTAAAAGTTGAAGATGCCTCACAGACTTACGCGACGGTTACTTTGCAGAACTTCTTCCGGATGTACCACAAGCTATGTGGTATGACAGGTACAGCAACTACGGAAGCTGGTGAGTTCTGGTCGATCTATAAACTCGACGTGGTAGAGATTCCTACAAACCGTGCAATTACAAGAAAAGATCAGCAGGATTATGTTTACCGCACGGTCCGTGAAAAATACAATGCGGTAGCAGAGGAGATTGTTCAATTAACTCAAGCTGGACGCCCGGTATTGGTGGGTACAACTTCGGTGGAGATCTCTGAGTTGTTAAGCCGCATGCTTAAGCTTCGCGGAATAAAGCACAATGTACTGAATGCGAAAATGCACCAGAGAGAAGCAGATATTGTTGCTGAAGCTGGTCAGGCTGGTACAGTAACCATTGCCACCAACATGGCTGGTCGTGGTACGGATATTAAGTTGGGTGCAGGTGTGAAGGAAGCTGGTGGTTTGGCCATCGTTGGTACAGAGCGTC
>JAQBOT010000221.1 GCA_028287885.1 Pedobacter sp. | reverse complement strand
GTAGCACGTTGATCATAGGACTGGATGTTAAAGAGGTTACTTGGTCGTTTTATAAATATGGCATTTATAAATTACTATAAGAAGTTTAGCGGAAGAACAGCGTAGCTGTTTTCCTGCGCAATCGTTTGCATTACCTACGCAAACGATTGTTCTATTTTCCGTAATCAAAAACACTTATCGGTAAATTCCATTGCCAAGACGCCAAGGTACTTTGGAAGCTGATGTAATGGATAGGTCCCAGTTCCAGGTCATGCAAGAAGTAAGCATGCCCTTAACAAGCCGCAGACAAGGGGTTAACAGGGCAATTGACCCTGTTTAGGCCCTGGTTGGGCCCTGTTTGATCCTTGTTTGGCCCGTGTGTTAACTGAAACTGCTGCATTGCTGGATACAACATGGCTAGTACCTGATTTTGAAGTGTTCTTTCGCCTGTCCTTTTTTGAAATACACTAGGCCAATCCAGAACAAGTCAATCGTAATGGTTACGTCGGGGTGTTGTTTGATCTCTTCCCAGGCCTCTTTCATCCCCTCGCTCCAGTAGATGTCATCAAAGATCAAAAGGGAGTTTTCGTGTACTTTAGGTAAGCACCACTTGAAGTAATTTAAAGTTGCCTGTTTTCTATGGTTTCCATCGATATATACAAAGTCCAGCTTAGGCTTGCTGTCGATTAGATCAGGAAGCAAGGTGTCAAAGTTGCCAACCTGAAGTTCGATGTTGTTAATTTGCAGATCCTGAAAGTTTTTCGCAGCGACGGCAGCAGTTTGCGGACAACCTTCAATACTGATAACTTTTGCTGAGGGCGCGGCATTGGCAAGATATGCGGTTGTAAGTCCCAGGCAAGTACCCAGCTCAATAATCAGATCAGGATTGCTGTTTTTCGCCAGGCGGTGAATAAGTTGGGCAAGGCGCGGGCTCTTCAAAGCGTTTTTTGCAATCTGCTTTACCGCCTTTGTTCTATTCTTGTTCAAATGTGATCCTGCACCCAGATCCGTAACCTGAATACTGGTATCGTCATGCAGAAGTTTTTTTCGCTGATCTTCAATAGTTTTGTAGTCTCTTTTATCACTAAAGTCGTAAATTACTTCATCCGCTAACTTGTAAACAAAAGGAGAATGTGTCCCATGCCTGGTTTTAGAAGTAAAACGGTGTTTTAAATAATCATAAATAAAAGTAACTACCATAGCCGCAAAAATAGGCAAACAATTGAAATTGCATGCTAATGAATCATAGTACTGAAATTAACGCCTTAGTTAAGCTTCTTGACGACCCGGATCAGGAGGTGTTTGAACACGTACAAAAACGACTTTTGGAGTATGGAGATGAAGTAATTGCGCACCTGGAAGATGTCTGGGAAAAATCCTTAGATACCTTGCTGCAGGAGCGGATCGAAAACCTTGTACATCAAATTCAGTTCAACATTGTTAAAGAAGATCTTAGCCTTTGGTATCATAGTGGTGCTTTCGACCTCCTAAAAGGTGCGATCATTATAAACCGCTATCAATATCCAGACCTGGACGAACAGAAGGTGATCAATGAATTGGAAGAGATTAAAAGGGAAATCTGGCTGAATCTTCAATATGAAATGAGCTCCATTGAAAAGGTCAAATTGATCAACCATGTATTTTACAATGTATACGGGTTTAGAGGAAATACCAAAAACCACAATGATCCTCAGAATTCCTACCTGAACCAGGTAATGGAAAGTAAGCGTGGAAACCAAATTTCACTTGCCATTTTATACGCCACCCTGGCCCAAAAGTTGGACATCCCGGTCTATGGCGTCAACTTGCCCCAGCATTTTATTCTCGGATATATCGATGAAAGTAAGCGGGACGAAAACGAATTTGGTGTGCTCTTCTACATCAATGCCTTTAATAAAGGTGCCATTTTCGGAAAGCATGATGTTGACCAGTTCCTACGACAATTAAGCCTGGATCCTATGCCTGGCTTTTATGCACCCTGCAGCAATGTGGAGATCATCAGAAGAATTTTAAGAAATCTGATGACCGCCTATGAGAATCTTGGTTTACATGAAAAAGTTGCCGAACTGAAGGAATTGCAGGAAATTATTACCCACCCGGAATCTTAATGGGTTACCTTGTTGGTCAGCAGCCAGCTTGTAAGTAAATCGAACCAAGGGCTTGTAGTGGTCTTGTTGTTTAGGCCAAATCCATGACCGCCTGATTGAAATAGATGCAACTCCGCGGGTACCTTATGGGCTACAAGCGCCTCCTCGAACATGATGCTGTTTGCTACCGGCACAGCGTCATCATCGTTGGCATGGACCAGGAAGGTTGGCGGCGTCTGTGCGTTTACAGCCTTTTCATTGGAGTAATACTCTTTCTGGGCTTCAGTCCCGTTTACGCCAATTAAGTTCTGTGCAGAGCCAATGTGTGGCGACTGCGTAAAAGATATAACAGGGTAGATAAGAATAGAGAAATCTGGCCTTAGACTAAGGTTTTCTTTATTCTGGATCTTTACGTCTGTATAATGTACCGTTAAAGATGAGGCAAGGTGGCCGCCCGCCGAGAAACCCATGATGCCAATCTTGGATGGGTTTATGCCATATTTAACTGCATCCCGTCTAACCAGATAAATCGCCTGTTCAGCATCTTGCAGTGGCCCCACAGACTTGTCTACCATGATATTATCATTGGGTAAACGATATTTCAATACAAAAGCCGCAACACCAATCTCATTAAACTTCTTTGCAACATCATAGCCTTCATGGCCGATGGCTAACATGCCATAACCGCCGCCCGGACAAACGATCACCGCAGCCCCTGTTGCTTTTTCCTTAGCGGGAAGAAATACAGTAAGGGTTGGTTCAGATACGTTAGTGGTTTTTAAGATCCCATCTTCCTGTACCGTAACCTCCTTGTAGTTGGCTGGTACAGCCTTAGCTCCAGGAATTGTACCCGAATACAGTTTAACAACAGTTTGTGCCATAACGATATTGCTCACAAATACAGATAATAAGATTAGTTTGACGCTTGTTTTCATATTAAAATTCCATTAAGTATGCCTTTAGAAAATCATTCAAATCACCATCAAGAACAGCCTGCGCGTTAGAAGTCTCATAATTCGTACGTAGATCCTTCACCAATTTGTAAGGATGTAATACATAGTTACGAATTTGCGATCCCCATTCAATCTTCATTTTATTACCCTCAACTGCTGCACTCGCTTCCATACGCTTCCGCATTTCAGCTTCATACAACTGCGACTTTAGCAGTCGCATGGCATTTTCCTTGTTTTGCAACTGGGATCTTGACTCCTGGTTTTTGATCACAATGCCCGAAGGCTTGTGGTACAATCGTACCGCGGTCTCCACCTTATTTACATTCTGCCCTCCAGCACCGCCAGAACGAAATGTCTCGAACTCAATGTCTGCAGGGTTAACTTCAATCTCTATGGTATCATCCACAAGGGGGTACACATAAACGGAAGCAAAGGAAGTATGTCGGCGCGCATTCGAGTCGAATGGAGAGATCCGCACAAGCCGATGTACCCCATTTTCACCTTTCAGGTAACCGTAAGAAAAGTCGCCTTCAAACTGAATGGTTACGGATTTTATACCGGTTACCTCGCCTTCTTGAGAATCCTGTTCGGTAACCTTATACCCATTTTTTTCACCCCACATGATGTACATACGCATCAACATGGCTGCCCAGTCGCAACTTTCCGTTCCACCAGCTCCGGCAGTGATCTGCATTACTGCCTGTAGCTGATCTTCCTTGCTGCTCAGCATGTTTTTAAGCTCCAGGTCTTCTATCGAAGCGAGGCATAGCTGATATTGCTCCTCCACCTCTTCATTGGTCGCATCGCCGCTTTGGAGAAAGTCAAAAAGGACTTCCGTATCTTCCAGTTTGGCCTGCACATCTTGCCAGGCATCTGTCCACACTTTCTTTGAATTGATTGCCGCAAGGTGCTTTTCTGCCTTTTTTGGATCATCCCAGAAAGTTGGCTGCAGCGTCATTTGCTGCTCTACATATATATCTTCTAACCGCGTTTCGACGTCAAAGATGCCTCCTCAGCGACGCTACTCTGTCCCTTAAATCCTGTATTTGTTCTTTAGTCATGCAAACAAAGTTAAAATAATTATGATTCGGCGCACAAGCAAATAAAAACCTGATCCGTATTGAAGGTAATAATGTTGTGATTATACAACTCCAGAAATTATATATCTATTCATGCCAGTAAAACACAGCAAATAAGCGCTATTTTAGCTGATATAAATTTACAATTATGCTACCATCAATTAACTTCACAGAAACAAAGGCCTATACATACCTGGCGGATCATTTTATCGACATCAGCAGCAAAAGTCTTAAGGAACTTTTCGAAGAGGATAAAGATCGTTTTGAAAAATTCACAGTGCTGTTTGACGACATACTACTGGATTATTCGAAGAACCGGATCAATGATACTACGCTGGCGTTGTTGATACAACTTGCAAGAGAATGCAAGCTGGATGAGGCCATACAGGCGATGTTTAGTGGCGAGGTGATCAACCAGACTGAAGGCCGACCCGTATTGCATATCGCGCTGCGCAATCAGAGTGATCAGGCGATCAACGTGGGCGGAAAAAACGTGATGGAAGATGTAAATCGTGTATTGGATAAGATGAAAAGCTTCTCCGAGCAGATTATCTCCGGCAGCTGGAAGGGATACACTGGCAAAGCGATTACCGATGTTGTTAATATTGGAATCGGTGGATCGGACCTTGGTCCGGTTATGGTTACCGAGGCCTTGAAAGCCTATAAGAATCATTTAACGATGCATTTTGTGTCGAATATAGATGGGACACATATGGTTGAAACACTGAAAACTGTAGACCCGGAAACAACCTTATTTCTGGTGGCCTCGAAAACTTTTACCACTCAGGAAACAATGACCAATGCACGCAGTGCAAGGGAATGGTTTCTACAATCTGGCGCGGCTGAGGCGGATATTGCCAAGCACTTCGCTGCCTTATCAACCAATGCAAAAGATGTTTCTGCATTCGGGATTGATACCGAGAATATGTTTGAATTCTGGGATTGGGTAGGTGGCCGCTACTCTTTATGGAGCGCCATTGGATTACCTATTGCATTGAGCCTGGGCTTTGATAACTTCAAGGAACTGCTTGCCGGCGCACATGCATCGGATCAGCACTTTCAGAAGACAGAATTTGAAACCAATGTGCCGGTAATTATGGCTTTGCTAGGAATTTGGTATATCAACTTCTTCGATGCAGAAACTCAGGCTATTTTGCCTTACGACCAATACATGCATCGCTTTGCGGCATATTTCCAGCAAGGAGATATGGAAAGTAACGGAAAACATGTAGACCGCAACGGTAATGATGTTACGTATGAAACCGGACCGGTGATCTGGGGTGAGCCAGGAACAAACGGGCAGCATGCATTTTACCAGCTTATACACCAGGGAACGCGTCTGATCCCTTGTGATTTCATCGCACCTGCACAAAGTCTAAACCCTATTGGGGAACATCACCAGATCTTATTGTCGAACTTCTTTGCACAAACAGAAGCGCTGATGAACGGCAAGACTGAAGAGCAGATCGTTGAAGAGTTAACGAAAGATGGCAAAAGCCAGGAGGAAATTGAGAAGCTGGCGCCGTTTAAAGTATTTGAAGGAAACAGACCGACCAATTCTTTTTTACTGAAGAAAGTAACACCTTATACTTTAGGAAGTCTATTGGCTTTGTATGAACACAAGATCTTTGTCCAAGGAATTATCTGGAACATCTTCAGTTTTGACCAATGGGGTGTGGAATTGGGCAAGCAACTTGCAAAAAGCATTCTTCCGCAGTTAAAAGATGAGGCTGAAGTAAGCAACCATGACGCTTCCACAAATGGTCTGATCAATCAATACAAAGCCTGGAGAGCATAGACACAAATAAATTAACAAACTATTCTAATAAGATGAAACATAAACTGCTCTTAACCATGGCCATTTTCGGTCTTTGCCTGACTGCATCCGCGCAGCAGGTTAAGTTTACGGAATATGACCTAGACAATGGATTACACGTCATTCTCCATCAGGATAAAACCGCGCCGGTGGTTGCGGTATCTGTGATGTACCATGTAGGCTCAAAGGATGAAACCACACACCGCACGGGCTTTGCCCATTTCTTTGAGCACCTGCTTTTCGAAGGCAGCGACAACATGAAACGTGGTGAGTTTATGAAAATTGTGAGCAGCAATGGCGGTCAGAACAACGCAAACACCAATCAGGATAGGACTTTTTACTATGAAATGTTCCCTTCAAACCAACTGGAACTTGGTTTATGGTTGGAAAGTGAGCGTATGTTGCACCCTAAAATTGATGAAGTTGGCGTAAAGACGCAAAATGAAGTAGTTAAGGAAGAAAAAAGGATGCGCATTGACAATGCACCTTATGCAAAATTTGCAGAGTACATTTTCCAGGATTTGTTTAAAGGAACGCCTTACGAGTGGACGACAATTGGCTCCATGGCCGACTTAGATGCTGCTAAACTACCTGAGTTCCTGGCTTTCTTTAAGAAATTCTATGCGCCAAACAATGCTGTATTAACGATTGCTGGCGATATCGATGTAGAAAAAACTCGGGCCCTGGTTAAAACATACTTTTCTGAGGTGCCAAAAGGCGAGCCTGTAATTAAGAAAACGTACACGCTTCCGGTGATTGCCAAAGAAATCATCGACACCGCGTATGATGCGAATATTCAAATTCCGGCGATTATGACTGCTTACCGCGTTCCTGGTATGAAAAGCAGAGACAGCAAGGTACTCGAGATGATCAGTTCTGTTCTTTCTGGTGGTGGTAGCTCGAGATTAAACAAAAAACTAGTAGACGAGAAGAAGACTGCTTTACAAGTAGCTGCTTTTAACTATACACTGGAAGATCAGGGTGCATACATCGCCTTGGCTTTACCTAACAACAATACACCATTGAATGATCTTTTAAAAGATATTGATGCGGAAATCCTGAACCTGCAAACCAACCTGATCTCAGACAATGAGTTCAGAAAACTGCAGAATCAGTTTGAAAACAGCTTTGTTAGTGCAAATAGCAGGATGTTGGGCGTGGCCGAAAACTTGGCTGATGGCTATACTTTCCACAACAAGAACACGAACGAAATTAATGAAGAATTGAACGTGATTAAATCCATTACCAAGGAAGAGATCAGAGACATCGCAAAGAAGTACTTAAACAAGGACCAGCGTGTGGTTTTGTATTATTTACCTAAAAAACAATAGATTCTTCCTATCAATATAAAAGACAATCATGAAAAAGATATATATCCTTGCACTAACGACGCTTTTCGCTCAGGCTGTTGTTGCGCAAAAACTTGACAGAAGTCAAAAACCTAAACCAGGACCTGCGCCAACGATAACGATTGCGGATCCGGTTATCTATAAGTTGGCAAATGGCATTACGGTGTTGGTTGTAGAAAACCACAAGCTGCCTAAGGTAACTGCCACATACAGCATTGATGCCGGTCCAATTACGGAAGGAAGCAAAGCAGGTGTGATAACGATTATGGGCGGCATGCTAAACGAAGGTACGACCACAAAGACGAAGGCACAGTTTGATGAAGCCGTTGATTTGCTGGGTGCCGATGTGAATGTTTCCGGTAGTGGAGGTTCTACTTCCGCGTTAACGCGTTACTTTGACAATGCGTTTATGTTGATGGCTGAAGCTTTACGTCATCCCTCTTTCCCACAAGCATCGTTTGAAAAGCTAAAATCACAGGCTATTACAGGACTAAAGTCTACAGAACGTAGCGCGACAGCAATCTCAGCTCGTGTGGTGAACGCGATAAGTTACGGAACGAAAAACCCAATGGGTGAGTTTTCGACTGAAAAGTCCATCAGCGGTCTTACGCTGAACGATGTAAAAGCCGCTTATAGCAAATATGTAACGCCTTCAAGAGGATATTTAACTTTTGTAGGCGACATTAAACCAGAAGCAGCAAAAGCACTTGCTATGAAGGCCTTTGGAGATTGGCAAGGCAATAAGCTTGCTTTACCAGTTATACCTAAAGCATCAAATACAGCTAAAACGGAAATTGATGTGATTGACCTGCCCTCTGCAGTACAGTCGGAAATAACCGTTGCCAACCTGATCGATCTACCATTAAGCAGCCCGGACTACCATGCTGTGTTATTGGCAAACGAACTTTTGGGTGGTGGGTCTGACGCAAAGTTATTCAGAAACTTAAGGGAGAAACATGGCTTTACTTACGGCGCATATTCTTCGGCAGGTTCTGGACGTTTCCAGTCTAAATTCTCTGCAACCGCAGCAGTTAGAAATGAAAAAGTGGACAGCGCTGTAGTTGAGTTCATGAAAGAAATTAATGTTATGCGTACCGAGAAAGTGAGTGCAGAAGATCTACAAAACGCCAAAAACCTTTATAACGGATCTTTTGCGTTAGGCCTGGAGAATCCGGCACGTACAGCAGCTTTTGCAAGCAACATTCTGATTAACAACTTGCCTAAGGATTTCTATCGCACCTATCTTCAAAAAATCAATGCAGTTACGCCAGATGATATTTTGCGCGTGAGTAAGAAGTACTTTGGACATGATAATGCCAGGGTAATCGTTGTGGGAAAACAAGAAACTGTGCTTCCTGGTCTGAGCAAATTGGGTTACCCGGTGAAGTTGTACGATAGCTATGCCAATCCGGTAACTGCAACCGCTACCACAGCTGCTGCAGGCCCGAAGAAAACGGCTACGGAAGTGATCAGTAAATACATCTCTGCTATAGGCGGAGAGGCGGAATTGAAAAAGGTTAATTCCATTGAGCAGATTGCAGACTTTGAAGTTCAGGGACAGAAACTTGCTGCCAATATGAAGCAGTTGGCGCCGAACCTGGAAAGCAATGAGATATCTATGAACGGTACTGCGGTAATGAAGGACGTGTTTAATGGAACTACAGGAACTAAATCACAAGGCCCATCTAAGATTCAATATACTCCGGCTGAAATCGCTGAGAAAAAAGCTAAGAAAGGCATTTTTGAACAGTTGTACTACGGGGCTGACAGCAAGGTTGAAGTTGCAGGTACGGTGAAAGTAGGTACTGCGGACGCGTATAAGCTAAATGTTACCTCGGCTGCAGGTTTGAAAAAAACGGAATACTATGATGTAAACACCGGCCTGCTGCTTAAAGAAGAGCGTACGGTAAAACAGAACGGTGCTGATCTAACAATTACTGTGGAATATGGCGATTACCGCAAAGCAGGTAATATCCTTTTGCCATACAAAATGAATCAAAGTGTACAAACGCCTGCAGGTGCGCAGGAGTTTGTGATTACGATTAAAGAAATTAAGATTAATTCAGGTTTAAAACCTACTGATTTCCTTTAAGGAGCAAAAGACCATATTGGTCTAAAAGAAGACGGGCAGTTCGAGTAACTGTCCGTCTTTTCTATGTTTATACGATTTCTTGACAATCCCTGATTAAACCTTTTAAAAGCTACCTTGTTTAATATTAAGTACATACAATCAAACAGTCATGAAAAAACTCAGCTATATTTTCGCTTTTATCTTTGCATTAACTGCTGTTCAGGTTTCTGCTCAGACAGACAAAGCAACAACGGCCAAAATCGTTGGCGATCAGAACTTCAGCTTCATTGCCACGCGTGCCGTTCCGATGCAAAGTAATGCACTTAATCAAGTTCTGAACAGCATGCCAAACGGGCAAAATACGATCATCAATCTTTCCGGTTCGCAATATGATGTGCGGATAACAAAAGACAGTGTTGTAGCCTACCTACCTTATTTTGGAAGGTCGTACACGCCATCCATGGATCCAAAAGAGGCAGGAACACGGTTCAAGTCTAAGGATTTTAAGTATTCATCAGTAAAGAAAAAAAAGAACTGGACCATTATCATTGATCCAAAAGATACTAAAGACAGACAACAATTGATTTTGAACGTGTCTGAGAGTGGATATGCCAGCTTAAGTGTAAACAACCCAAACAGGCAACCAATCTCCTTTAACGGCTACATCAGTGAAAATGCAGTAGACAAGAAATAACTTATTGTTACTTTGCCGGTACCGCTTTAATCTCAAACAGCTTGTCCCACTTCTTTCCGGTGATAAATAAGCGTTTGCCTTGCTTATCCCAGGCAATTCCATTAAGAACGTCTGTGTTCATGTACGTGTCTGATTTCGGTAGAATACCTGTGGCATCGATATAAGCCTCTACAACTCCGCTATTGGGGTTAATGATAGCAATTTTACTGGTCTGGTAGACATTCGAATAGAGTTTACCGTCAATGTATTCGAGTTCATTGAGCTGATCTACCTGGCCTTTATCATCAAATACATCAATAAACCGCTCTTCCTTCATGTTGTCTTTGTTTAAGAACCAGATGCGGTTGGTACCATCCGATTTAAGCAGTTGCTTGCCATCGAAGGTAAGGCCCCAGCCTTCACGGCTGTTCTGGTAAGGGAAAGTGCTTAGTTGTTTGAAGGTTTCGGCGTCATACACGAAACCCATGTTGTGCTGCCAGGTAAGCATGATTACTTTATTGTTGACAAGGGTTGAGCCTTCTCCGAAGTATTGTTTATCGATATCAATCTTTTTGATGGCATTTCCGGTTTTTGGATCTACCCAGCGCAAGGTAGATTGCCCGTTCTCACCGGTACTTTCAAGGAACCTGCCGTCGTAGTACCCTAAGCCTTGTGTATAGGATGTGGTATCGTGGGGGAAGGTATTAACAACCTGGTAGCTATAAAGTGCCGGCTTTACCGGCGACTTAAACACAATGTTCACCGTAGCTGTATCTTTCTTATCCTCGTGGTTAATTATTGCGGACACCAGCTTATAGCCGAGAGAAAGATCTGTTGTTTTGAAGGTAAAAGGCTGTCCGTTGGACTGGGATCCGAGCACTTTATCATCCAACATATAGGTTACCCCAGAAACGCTTGCACCCTGCGGAACATCGAGCTCCAAACGGACATCCTGACCAAGCACATATTCTTTGCCCTGCTCTGGCAACTTAAAGCCAATTGCAGTGGACGTTTTTTCGGTTTTACAGGCAGCGAAAGCAGTTAGGGAAAGGACAATTGCAGCGGCAATACTTAGGTTCTTTTTAGTTAGGCCAAAACGCATCTTCAATGTGGTTAATGTTATAAATCTCTTTATTTTCAAATACAATTGCAACGATATCAAAACGGATCTCCCCTTTATGGTTCTTCTTATCAATGTACGCGGAGGAAGCAAATTCAAGCTGTTTCTCTTTCTTCCAATCTACAAACTCCTCCGGATGCCCATGCTCATCAGATCTGCGGGTTTTAACTTCCACAAAAATGATCTTGCCGTCCTGGCTCATAATTAAATCTACCTCTGCCCGTCCATGACGCCAATTCTGCTCCAGCACCCGGTATCCTTTGTCAATAAGGTACTGCTTTGCAAGCTGCTCACCGAATGTACCAAGTTCTAAATGTAATGCCATTTATTTAAGAATAACAGAACCAAGGAATTTTGATATTTCTTTTTCTACATTTTTGATGTAGGCATAACGTTGCATAAGGATTTCCTGGTTTACAGGGTCTGGCTCTACCTTGATTTCCTGCAAGACATCCAGTAGGATCTGATCTACCTTTTTCTTTTTCAGGTGAAATATCCCGCCGAGGATGGTTGCTTTGAGGTTTACACTTTCGTCACGCACATAGATCTGGTGTTTATTGTACCAGTTCTCACTTAAGGTATATGGTGAAGTAGAAAGGGTAATGGTGAGATCTGCAATTTCCCGGTCTTCACTTTTAATGAATTGATTGGCAACAGGCAGATGACCGTTTTCAATCTCATCCCGATATTCGGCTATGATCCGCTTACAGATTTCGTGTTTGAAGCTTACATCAGACAGGTTCTGGATGATGAAAGAGCCGATAAACATGTTGTCTATCTTGTCCCAATTTACCAGCTCATGGCCATAGGTAAGCAGCAGACGTACAATCTCCTGCTCTTGAAGTTCTTCATCATCAACTGTTGTTGGCGCAACAGACGCACCTGGCGAGTCGTCAAACAGGTTTTCCGGAGGGCCATCGCTGTACGGCGAATTGTTTTGCTGGTTTTGCGGACTGTATGGTTGTTGCTGTGAATTGCTTTTCTTAAACTTCGCTGCACGCATCTGGTTGAGTTCCGCAAGTAAAATGCGTTCTTCAACCTGCAGCAGGTGACTACATTCTCTGATGAAAACGGAAGCTTTGATGTTGTCTGGAATCTTAGCAATACTTTCTACAATATCCCTGATGATTCCGGCTCTTTTTATTGGATCTGTACCGGCTTCCTTGAGTAAGGTATTGGCCTTGTACAGGATAAAGTCTTTGCGATTATTCTCGATGTAGAGTTTGAATGCACCCGCACCAACAAGGTGCATATAGGAGTCTGGGTCATGTCCGTCAGGGAAGTTGACGACCTTGACATTCAAACCTTCTTCCAGGATCATATCCAATCCCCTTAAGGATGCTTTGATACCGGCAGCATCGCCATCATATAAGATGGTGACATTTTGGGTAAAGCGGCCGATTAGCCTGATTTGCTCTGTAGTAAGTGATGTACCTGAAGAGGCAACCACATTTTCTACGTTCGCCTGATGTACAGAAAGCACATCGGCATAGCCTTCCACAAGGTAGCAGTTATCAGTCTCGCGGATGGCCTTTTTAGCGTGATATAAGCCATAAAGTACATTCGACTTATGATATATGTCACTTTCTGGAGAATTGACATATTTGGGGACGTTTTTGTCGGTCTTTAAGGTTCTTCCGCCAAAACCAATTACCCGCCCTGTAAAGTTGTGGATTGGGAACATTACACGACCGCGGAAGCGGTCGTACAACTTGCCTTTGTCGTTTTTAATGGCAAGACCGGTGCGTTCCAGGTATTCCTCTTTATGGCCGGCGCCTACGGCACTGCTAATTAGCGCATCCCAGGAGTCTGGAGAATAACCGAGATCGAACTTCTTGATG
>JAQBOT010000215.1 GCA_028287885.1 Pedobacter sp. | reverse complement strand
ATTTCTCGGACGGACTAAATGGTAAAGGATTCAATTTTCATAATCCAAATGCAAGCCGGTCTTGCGGATGTGGGGAAAGCTTTTCTGTATAAACATAATTTATAAGTTAAAAAAGGGCGTTAAGCCCTTTTTTTATGCAGTTAGCTTTTGTTTCAAGAATACGGTCGACATGGGAGATTTCATGAATAAACTAGTTGAATTCGTTAATTTTGAGTCTGCCATTATTCCATTGCATATTAATTCTGAATACGTTATCATTGCTGTCCCAAATCATCAATACACGTTATATGGTAACTTTCAATGAAGTTTCTACAGTACCAAGTTTGTTAAGAAATGTTGTAGAAAACATTCACAGCCCAGAGGAAACCTTTTTGATTCACAAGAAGAATACTGAGTGGGAAGAGATATCGTTTGCCACGACCTTGCAAAAAGCAGATCTTGTTTCTGCTTTCTTCTTGAAAAGAGGCATTGTGAAAGGTGATCGTATGGGTTTGATGATTGAGAACTCACCTGAATATGTTTACTATGATCAGGGTATTCAACAGATCGGTGCAATTAATGTGTCCATATACCCGACCTTGTCCGAGCAAGAAGTAGAGTATATTATAAATGACTCCGGCATAAAGGCCATTTTGGTTGGTAGTCCTTTTCTGTTAAAAAAAATCCTAAAGATCGCGCCAAACTGCCGGGCACTGGCATACATTGTTCCGGCGTTCAGCGATTTCGAAAAGATCATCAAACCTGCCGACTTGAAAGCGGAAGTTTTAAGTTTTGATAATATTGTAAACGCTAAAGGGTCTCTTTCTGAGATTGAGCAGACCTTAATTTCTGGCCTACGCTCCGCTTTGCTGCCTGCTGATACCTCTTCTTTGATTTATACTTCAGGCACCACTGGAACCCCAAAGGGGGTAATGCTCTCTCACAGCAATTTCGTGGAAAATGTGAAAGTTTGCCTTCAACAGATACCGGTAATCGATAAACACGACTTATTCCTCTCCTTTCTGCCGTTATCGCACGTTTTTGAACGGACTGCAACCTACCACGTATGTTGTGCACAAGGCTGTAAAATAGCTTATGCTCAAAGTTTGGAACTGTTGGCTAAAAACATGGCTGAAATTAAGCCGACGGTTATGAGCTGTGTTCCAAGGTTGTTGGAGAGAATTCATGATAAAGCTATTAAAAGTGGAACTGCGGGCGGAGGTTTAAAAGCTAAAATCTTCTTATGGGCATTGGAAACCGGTCAGAAGTATAGAAATATCAAGGAATCTGGTAAGAATCCAGGCCTCATAATCTCCCTTCAGCAAAAGGCAGCAGAAAAGCTGGTGTTTAGTAAGATAAAGGAGAAAACTGGCGGCCGTTTGAAGTTCATGATCTCTGGTGGAGCTGCCTTACCGAAGAACGTTGGGGAATTCTTTGGAAATCTTGGGATCAAAATCCTTGAAGGATTCGGACTTACAGAAACTTCCCCTGTAATGTCTGTTACGGAATACCACAGACAGGTATATGGAACTGTAGGCCGTGTAATTCCTGGAATTGAAGTCGGCATTCAGCATGTTGAAAGCAAAGAGATAATTAACATACAGACTCATGAATCCTTCCAGGAGGACTTTGAATGTGAGGAAGGCGAAGTCATTGTCCGTGGACACTGTGTTATGCAAGGCTACTTTAATAAACCCGCTGAAACTGCAGAGGCCATTGATAAGGACAATTGGTTCCATACGGGTGATATTGGTCGTTTCTATAAAGGAAACCTTCAAATTACTGATCGCTTAAAAAACATGATTGTTAATGCCTATGGCAAGAATGTTTATCCAACGCCAGTTGAAAACATATATTTAAAAAGCTTGAAGATAGATTCCATCTTTCTAATTGGTGATAAAAGAGAATATTTGACTGCAATAGTAATCCCGAATAGGGAGAGTATGCAGGAGCAATTCAAACTACCAGAATCGTTTTTCCTGCAACCAGACGTGTTTATTGAAGATCAGGCCATCATAGATTGGATCGCTCTGGACATCAGAAAGTTGTCTAATGGGCTTGCAAAGTTCGAGCGCATTAAAAACTTCAAGGTTAAGCGGAATCCATTCAGCATGGAAGAAGGTGAGATCACCCCTACCCTTAAGCCGAAAAGAAAAGTTATTGAGCGCAAGTACGCGGAGACTATCAACGAGATGTACAAAGTAGCTGTAGAAGCAGATTAGAATTACTATTTTTGCTATTATTTAACTTCAAATTGTTTTCTGGTTAATCCCTGAACAAACATTATTATGAGCTTATCAGAATTAGAAATATTGCGCCGTAATGCCTTAAGCGAATTAAGGAAATTGGGTATTAATCCATATCCGGCAGAAACATACGAAATTACCGCAACTGCTGCCGATATCTTAGCCAACTACGAAAATAATCCCGACGCCTTCCAAAACATCAGCTTGGCTGGAAGAATAATGACCAGAAGGATTATGGGCAGTGCTGCATTTATGGAGCTTCAGGATTCTACAGGACGCGTTCAGGTTTATTTGAAACGTGATGATCTTTGTCCGGATGAGGATAAAACGCTCTATAATACAGTTTTTAAGAAGCTTCTAGACTTAGGCGATTTCATCGGAGTTAAAGGGTATGTCTTTACCACACAAACGGGAGAGATTTCTATACACGTTACGGAATTCAAATTGTTATCTAAATCCTTGAAACCTCTACCGATTGTTAAACGTGATGAGGAAGGCAATATATATGATGGATTTACTGATCCGGAATTACGTTACAGACAACGCTACGTTGATCTAACCGTTAATCCAGGCTTTAAACAGATCTTTGTTAACCGCTCAAAGGTGATCAATACAATGCGGAGTTACTTCAACGAGCAGGGCTGGATTGAAGTGGAGACGCCTATTCTTCAACCTATTCACGGCGGTGCTGCTGCAAGGCCATTTGCCACCCATCACAATACGCTGGATATGCCCTTGTATTTGCGCATAGCGAATGAACTCTATTTGAAACGCCTTATTGTTGCCGGCTTTGATGGGGTTTATGAGTTTGGTAAAATGTTTCGGAACGAAGGAATGGATCGCACCCACAATCCTGAGTATACAGCGATGGAAATCTATGTAGCCTATAAAGACTACATCTGGATGATGGGCATGGTAGAAGCATGTTTGGAAAGAATTGCCTTTGC
>JAQBOT010000209.1 GCA_028287885.1 Pedobacter sp. | reverse complement strand
TTTAAGTTTGAAATACGATTACATCCCGAATCGTTCACCTCTGATTTAAAACAGCCCCTTACCGGGGGCGGCTACGCTATTGATGTTTTAAGTTTAATTAACCAATTCTCAATCTAAATGAACAAATTCTACGCCTCGAAGGGATTTCTCCTGTTCTGTTCTCTCGGCTTTACTGTGTTTGCTACTACCGACATAGCTCATGCAGAGTTTCGGCACCCTGGTAACTTTAACCACGTTACCACTCCAGTAAAAAAGGATCAAACTGTTACATTCGGTAGCATCGCAAATCAAGTTTATGGGACTAAGTTGAGCCTTAAGGCCTCTGCAAGTTCAGGTTTACCTATTACCTTCGAGGTGCTAAGTGGGCCTGCTCTTATTGAAGGAGACATTTTGCGGATTATGGGTACCGGGCAGGTTACCGTTTCTGCGAGCCAGGATGGTAACGAAAGCTACAATGCGCGTAAGGTTGTTCGAAGCTTTAAGGCCTTGAGAAAGAAAATCACAGTGGTCGGTAACCCAATTAGTAAGGTCTATGGGGATGCGGATCCTGTTCTAAGCTATATAGTTAAACCCGGACTGGTAGAAGGAGATGTATTTACAGGTGCCCTTTCGAGAGAAGCCGGTGAGCATGTTGGGCGTTACCTGATTAATCTTGGTACGTTGGATATTAAAGATTGCTATGACGTGGATTGTGAGATGGATTTCCTGGATATTTTTAGTAAAACAATAGAGGTGACAGCAAATCCGATGTCTAAAGTCTATGGCTCAGCTGATCCGGTATTAACGTATTCCTTTACTCCCGCATTGATTGCGGGCGATGCTTTCCAAGGGCAATTGTCTAGGTCGCCTGGTGAACTTCGCGGCTTGTATCCAATTTCATTGAACACCCTGAAATTAAGCAGCGATTACTTTTTGGCGTTTAAGTCGGCGATGTTTGAGGTTATCAAGCCTGTTGTTCCATTGCCTTTGTTAAAAGCAAACAACATCATCACGCCAAATGGAGATGGTAAGAACGATTTTCTAGTTTTTGACGATCTGGGAGAGTATCCGGAAAACGAATTGAAGGTCTTTGATCGCGCCAGCCGGATTTTATACTTAAAGAAAGGGTACGACAATTCTTTTGATGCGAAGGTGAACGGGTCGACCCTAACTGAGGGTAGCTACTATTACATCATCGATTTTGGGCCAGGCAAACTGAAGCTTAAAGGCTTTTTCAATGTAATTCTGGATAAATAGTAATGGAAAGATCAACTTTTACGAACATGAAAATTAGGAGAGCGCTGCTTTTTACCTTATTAATTTTTGGAGTTTCCACTGTGCAGGTGAAAGCACAGTTGGATCCACTCTCTGCACAATACTTTAACAACCAGTACCTAGGCAACCCCGCATTTGCAGGTGCTGTAGAAGGTTTGAATTTATATGGAGCTTATAGAACCTTGTGGAACACAGTTCCGGGTGCGCCGTTAACTCAGAATATAACTGCTGACTATGGATTCGATAAGGTTGGGGTAGGTTTCTCTTTAAAAAATGAAAGTGCCGGAATTCAACGTGAATTGAAGGTCGCGGGTACCTATGCTTACCACCTTAAATTAAACGAAATGGGCAGGCAATTGCACTTCGGTGCTTCTTTAGGTATAACAAGCCAGAGTTTGCAAACTGGAGATATTATCGGAGACCTCTCAGATCCCTCAATTGGTTTGTACAAAGAGAGAAAGTCTTATTTGGATGGCGATGTAGGCCTTGCCTATACAAGTGACCATCTAAATTTGCAGGTGGCATTTCCGAACTTAAATGGTCTCTTTAAAAAGCAGGATTTTAGAATTGTTAACCAGCCTACATTTTTCAGTGCAGCAAGCTATAGAGTTCGTCTAACAGAAGGCCAGGATGCAGTTGGTCTAGAGCCGAAGGTTGCTTATCGAGGCATCCAGGGTTTACCCAATATCTGGGACGCAGGCGCGGAAATGACTTTTATCGATCGTCAAATATTGCTTATGGGTTTATACCATAGCTCCAACAGCGCAACCTTTGGATTGGGCATGGATTTTAAGCGTAAGTACCTGATCTCGGCCATGTATAGTACTCAAACGGCTGCGCTTACAGGTTATACAAACGGAAGCTTTGAGTTAAACCTTCGTTTTACCCTCGGTAAACATTTGTAGTTTAATGAGAATATTTTTTTGAAAAGCATTTTAGATATGTGCTTAAGTGAGAACTTTTATTATCTTTATTCCGGAATGAAATTATTTGATAATTTTGTTGAATAGTTTATTATCTCCCATACAGCTCTTAACTAACAAATTTAATATTCGGTTTAATGATGACAGGAATTCCAATTGTACAGGACGAGGCTAAACGTATTGCGGCGCTTCGTGAATTGGAAATCCTAGACACTGCCCCTGAAGAGGAATTTGATAATATAGTTGCCCTTGCTTGCCAGATTTCTGAAACGCCTATGGGGGTTATGGGTTTGCTTGACGAAACCCGATTCTGGTATAAAGCCAAACAGAAGTTCCCCATTATAGAGGATAGTTCAATCGAGTTTTTCAGTTATTTTGATACGGAACTCGACACACCTATAGTTGTAAACGATACCCGCCTTGATCCACGCTTTGTGAATCACCCATTGATTACGGGCTCACCCTATATTCGTTTTTCGGTATTTATCCCCTTGACGAATGGTGATGGTTTGCTGATGGGTTATCTGGTCGTTATTGATACAAAGCCCAAAACCCTCTCTGAAGTCCAATTGGAGGCCTTAGGAATGCTAGGTAAACAGGTCATGAGTTTGTTTAAGCTTAGGAAGGAATTACTTAAATCGAAGCGCCTGGAAAATGAATCCAGAATCGACTTGATGGACCGGAAGCAAGTTGCTAAAGAACTGGACAAGCAGAAGTCATTTTATGAAAATATTCTAAACAAGATCCCAACGGATATAGCTGTATTTGGGGCAGATCACAGATATCTTTTTGTGAACCCCTTTGCCATTCAAAATGAGGCGCTAAGGAAATACATTATCGGGAAAGATGATTTTGAATATGCGAGGTACAGGCAACGCGACGAATCCATTGCACAAAAGCGAAGGGAGCAGTTTCTTGAAATCAAAGCGAAGGGTAAGGAAATCAGGTGGGAAGATAGTATAGTCAACCCGGCCGGACAAATGATTACGCATTTACGTAGGCTTTTTCCTGTATTTGACGACCAGGGTTGCCTGGCACAGGTGATTGGGTTTGGTATTGATATCACAGAGCGTAAGCAGCTCGAAGAAAAGCAGTCTGTGTTGGTTAAACAGCTTTCGGCTCAAAACACACAACTTCTGGACTTCTGCAATATTGTGTCACACAATCTGCGTGGACCGCTAATAAATATGTCCATGCTTGTGGAGTTTATTGAGGAAACCAATGATCTTGATGAAATCAAGCTTTTGGTATCGAAACTCAACCCCGTAATTGAGAGTCTAAACACAACTTTTAATGAGTTGGTTGAATCTATACAGGTTAGACAAAATCTTGAAATAGAAACTGAAGATATCGTAATGAAAGATTCGCTTCAAAGGGCCCTTGATGGCTTGGAGATGGAAGTTGCCAAATCTAAGGCGGAAGTTAGCATTGATATGGATGAAGCTCCTGTTGTGAATTTCCCACCGAAATACCTAAGCAGCATCTTTCACAATTTGATTAGTAATGCGTTAAAATATCGATCTCCAGATAGACAACTTACAATAGAAGTTAAAGCAAAGAGAAACGGAGACTCGATCTTGCTTATGGTGAAAGACAACGGAATGGGCCTTGACCTTGAAAAGCACAAGGACAATGTGTTTAAAATTGGAAAGGTCTTTCATAAACACCCGAATGCCAAAGGGCTTGGATTATATATGACCAAAGCGCAGATTGAAGCAATGGATGGGAAAATTTGGATAGAAAGTTCGCCGGATCAAGGGGCTGCTTTTTTTATAGTATTTACGAATCAAACACGTAAAGAATGAAACGCGTATTTTTAATCGATGATGATGATGTGTTTGTCTTCCTCACAAAAAAAGTGATAGAGCGGTCTGGGGCTGATGTGGTGCTTTCCGTTTTTTCTAACGGGCAGGAGGGCATTGAGTACATAAAGGAAATAGCTGCTGACCCGGATCTGCTGCCAGATGTCATCTTGCTTGACCTGAACATGCCGGTTATGGATGGATGGGAATTTCTGAACGCCTACCAGGAACTCGAACTTGCTAAAGACATAGCATTATACATAGTGACATCTTCAATTTCCCCATATGAGGTTGAGCGTGCAAAGCACATAAAAGAAGTACAGGAATTTATCGTCAAACCAATTGCTAAAGAGAAATTCATCGATATTATCGCCAACTAAAATAAGTTAACGCTCATAATACCTTAATAAATGTTTGATCAAAGTTCCATTAACCTGGACGTTTTAAAGAAACGGGCCTACAACTTGCGTTGGGCGACCGTTCCGGAGGGAGTAATTCCGTTAACCGCCGCAGACCCTGATTTCCCTAGCGCACCGGAAATAGCTGAGGCCATTATTCGATTTACTAAAGACCGTTATCTATCTTACGGTCCTCCAGCGGGAGTGCCAGAATTCAAAGAGAGCGTTGCGCGCTTTTTTAATCAAAAAAGAAATGTGCCTGCTGCGCCAGAATTGCTGTTCCCTGTTGATAGTGCTGCTTTTGGAATTCACCTGATCTGTAAGGCTTTTTTGAACTCAGGAGATGAAGCACTGATTTTTGACCCAGTAGACTTCTTATTCCGCTATTCTATTGAAAACGTGGGTGCTATTGCGGTGCCATTCTGTATTCCTCCAGGTGATGCTGCGGTAGATTTTGAACGCATGGAGCAGCTGATCAGCAAAAAGACCAAGATGATCTGCTTGTGTAACCCACTTAATCCAACTGGTAAGGTCTTTACCAAAGATGAATTAACCCGAATTGGAGAACTTGCAATTAAATACGACCTAATCATTTTATCAGATGAGATTTGGAGTGATATTGTTTTTGAACCACATGTTTTTACAAGTATCGCCTCTATAAGCGAAGAGATTCGGCAACAAACTGTCACCGTAACCGGTTACAGTAAATCATACGGCCTTGCAGGATTAAGAATTGGTACGGTAATGGCGTCAAATTCAACACACTACAGTATCTTGTTTGAGGCCTCCTTACATACATCAACAATTCATGGTGCTAATGTTCTGTCCCAAGTGGCCGTTGTTGCCGCTTTGGATCAATGTGGCTACTGGCTGGATGGTTTTGTAGCACATCTGCAGAAAATGCGCGACTTGGTAGTGAATGAATTGAACTCTATTAATGGTTTCAACTGTATTGCCCCGGAAGGTTGTTATGTTGCTTTTGCGAACATTACTGGGACTGGTAAAACAAGTCAGGAAATGCAGGAACTAATATTTAGTCAGGCGAACGTTTCTGTTGTACCAGGATTAAAGCAATGGTTTGGTCAGGGTGCAGAAGGCTACATCAGACTTAGCTTCGCGACTTCCGAAGAGATATTAACACAAGCATTAGGCAGAATCAAACATGAGGTAAATTCATTATGAAGGTCGTAATTATAGGTGCAGGAATCGGTGGTTTAACGCTCGCCAATTACTTGATTAGAAATGGTGTAGACGTGGTTGTAAATGAGCGTTCTATTGGCTGCCCTGGGGGCGGTCATGCATTTCTTATGCATACAGACGGCCTGACTATCTTGCAAGAATTGGCAAAGGGATCCGGCTTTTCTTTGCCTGGAAAACTCGTAAGCAAGTTTAGCTTGAAACGCCCTGACAATAATGAAGTTCAATGTTTAAGGCTTAATAAATGGCGTTGTGTGAAGCGCACTGAACTAACCGCATTTTTATATAGTTTATTGCCTTTAGATGCCATAAAGGACGACCGCAAATTCACTCATTTCATCTATGAAGACGAAAAGATTGTGGCTTCGGCTTTTGCAAACGGAGAGATTGAATACGGAGATATCTTTGTAGGTGCCGATGGTGGTTTTTCAAAAGTTCGCGAACGTGTAATGGGTCCGATTGACTTTCATTCGGGGCGTGTTAAAGAGGTCGTTGGCATCGCTTACAATAAAGACATTGCACAGGAATATGAAGGAATCTTCAACAAATTCCAACGCAACAATAGCGGTTTAGCCTTTGGGATCATACCAACTTCTGAGGAAGAACTTGTGTGGTTTATGCAATATGACCCATCTATCTCTGAGGTAGAAAATACCTCGCCCGAGGCATTATCTGAGTTCTGCCACAAGCTTACCCAGTCTTTTCCACCCTTGGTTAAGGACGTGTTGAATTCAAATGACTTTTCGACTAGCTATATTTGGAACACCCGTGATTTTGATTTGTTGCCAACGTTTTCACACGAAAATGTTGTTTTATTAGGTGATGCGGCACATCTTGCACTGCCGTTCACGAGCGCTGGAACTACAAACGCCATGGTTGATGCCAAGGTATTGGCAGAAAAGCTGAGTTCATCGATGAGCTACCAGGATGCGTTTAAATCATACTACGACCTAAGATCTCCCGAAGTGGCGACCCATTTAAAACTGGGTAGGGGCTTAAGAGATATATTTTTAAATCCACTGTCCCATACTGACGACGATTTTCCTGTTCCGCTAATTGCGGATGAAGTGAGTAAAGAAAAGCCCCGGGTTAAGAAACCAATTGAGGTGCTTTACTTCACTGACCCTATATGTTCTACCTGCTGGATAATTCAACCAATGATCCGCAAGCTAAAACTTGAATACGGTGATTACATAAACATTAGGTATTGCATGGGAGGCTTATTGCCTTCCTGGAACGAGTACAATGCAGGCATTATTAAAAAGCCAACCGACGCCGCTGAGCATTGGGAACAAGCCTGCGTATGCCATGAGATGCCAATGGACGGTGACGTTTGGATTGAAGATCCGCTGAATTCATCCTATCCACCGTCAATAGCGTTTAAAGCGGCACAACTGCAGCATCCAGATAAAGCCGTTTCGTTTTTGAGACGGATTCAGGAGATGGTATTCCTTGAAAAGAAAAACATTATTAAATGGGAATTTTTAAATCAGGCAGCTTTTGACAATGGCTTAGATTCTGCCCGCTTACTTCGTGATTTTGACGGCAAGGCCAAAACCTTGTTTATGGAAGACCTCGAGCTTGCAAAAGAGATGGAGGTTTTTAGCTTTCCAACGTTATTTTTCTCTGATGCGGACGGAAAACAGGTGAAGGTAAAAGGCCTACAACCCTATGAAAAGCTGGAAGAAGTTATTCTTTCCTTGATGCCAGGTGCCCAAAAAACTGAGATTGATACCGATCCCAAGAGCCTGTTCTGCCATTTCCCAACAATGACCGATAAAGAGTTTTCCATCTTAAGCAACATGCCTAAGGAGAACGCAACGGAAATGCTGAATGCTTTGCTTGATAATGGCAGTATTGACCGGTTTGAAAGCAAAAACGGAATGATCTGGATCAGTAAGTTTGATTGTTTAACCTGCCAGGCCTTATAAGGTAACTTTTCCCTAAGTAACCACATGCTGATCTCCAGCATGTGGTTGCGTTAAAACTTCCTGATTGATTGTGTGTTAAGTATGTGTTTAACAAATAAATTATCAATATGAAGTATCAGCATGTGTTTTTCAGTTTAGCTGTTTTTACCGGATTAGCGCTTTTAGGTGCCTGTAACAGAAATAGCAATGCAACAATGGGGTCTGTGGACTCGGCCACAGTAAGGGTAGATACTATGGCTACGCCCGAGAGGACCGCTGTTGAAATTAAGCCAACTGACCCTGTACCGGTTTGGGGGAAGACCATAAAGCCGGAAATGCAGGTTGTTATAGACCGGCTTGTCGCATATAATGACCCCGCGATCGAAAAATCTACACCAACACAAGCGAGAAAACTCCATACTCCAACTGATGCTGTAAAGCAGGTTATGAAAGAATTTAGTGTGGCTAATCCTGCATCACAAGTAGACACCAGCGGCAAAGATATTCCAGTTGCCGGCGGAAATATTCACCTGAGAATTTATACCCCCAAAACTGCAAAGGCACCTTTTCCTGTAATTGTCTACTACCATGGAGGTGGATTTGTAATTGCCAACCTCGATGTGTACAATGCTTCTGCCCAAGGGCTTGCTGAGCAAGTTGGCGCTGTTGTTGTCTCTGTTGCATACCGCCTTGCACCTGAACATAAATTTCCAACCGCACACAACGACGCATTTGCAGCATACCAGTGGACTGTTCAAAATGCCGCGAGCATTCAGGGTGATCCTAAAAAAATCGCTGTAGTTGGCGAGAGTGCCGGTGGTAATTTGGCGGCTGCCGTCAGTATCATGGCAAGGGATAAAAAAATCATGGTTCCTATCCATGAGGTTTTGGTTTACCCAATCGCGCAATCCAATATGAACACAGATTCTTACACGAAATATGCTGACGCTAAGCCATTGAATAAGGCCATGATGGAATGGTTTACAAAAAACTATGTCAGTTCCATGGCACAGGCCAAAGATCCTAGAATTTCGATTGTAAACGCCAATTTAAGAGGTTTACCACCTACAACAATTATCAATGCAGAAATAGATCCACTGGCGGATGACGGAAAATTGCTGGAAGATAAATTGAAGGCTGCCGACGTGAAGGTTAACCGGAAGGTTTACGATGGCGTCACTCATGAGTTCTTCGGCATGGTTCCCGTTGTTCCAGAAGCCAAAGAGGCCCAGGCCTATGCTGCGGATCAGCTAAAAAGCGCATTTAAATAGTCGGCCGCTTGTTCTAAATAAAGCTTTACAACGGATATCGGAACTGGTATCCGTTTTTCGTATTTTTGACGTTATTTAATAAACCATACTCTTGAGGCAAAAAATCATAATCGCGCTTGTGCTGGCCTGCTGTGCTTTAGTTTTAGCATGGACCGTTAGTCGCGTGGCTTTTACGGAGATGTTAAATACCGTCGAGAACATCACGGCCCCAAATGAGCGGCTTCGTATAGTACATGATCTTGCGGGAAAGATCACTTCTATGGATCAGCTGCAGAAAAAGCAAGCCCTTAAGAATCCAGGCAATTATAGCTCCTTCTTCAAGCAGTCGAAACAGATGCGCAAGGTTCTAGATACACTTAAACATCTCTACGCGCAGGATACGCTCCAGCTGCTTCGCATTGCCTCGATCGAGCAATTGCTTGTGCAGCGGGATAAACAGTTTGTAAACTATTTGAAAGTACGTGAGGTTCTGGTTAACAACAAGCCCCTTTCACGCCAGATGAAGAAGTTTAACGCGCTTGTGGCAAAGAATGCTGCTCAACCCGACAGTACTGTTGTAACCACCGAAAAAAAGACACTAACAACCACACTAATCCCTGAACAAAAGGACACACGTGGCTTTCTGGGCAAGATCTTCAGCAGGAAAAAGCGAGAGGAAGAGGCCAAATCTTTCCGGATTGTGAATGAGGAGAATGTAAAACGGGATACCATCGCACTTTCCAATAATGGAAAGATCGCGAAAGATCTGAAGCGATCTCTAAGGGCGATTGAAAATGCACAAAAACAAAAAAGCGAGCGTTTCCTAGATAAGGAAGCGGAACTGACCAATGCAAATACGGAGTTGGTTAATCAGATGCTCACAATCTTGCGGAAAGTGGAGACCGAGGCGGTAACCCAAATTGAGCTGAACAGTATTCAGGCAAAAAGTGTTGTGAACACTGGAATTTCACGCATCAGCATCATCATGCTTGTGTTTTTCGGCCTAACAGTGATATTGCTGTATTTTATTTTAACAGACATCACCAAGAGCATTAGGTACCGTAAAGCTTTAGAAGCGGCCAGGGATGAAGCTGAGTTTCATGGACGCGCCAAACAGCGCTTTCTCTCCAACATGAGTCATGAGATCAGAACGCCGCTGCAATCCATCATTGGTTATGCTGAGCTCATCCGGCAGCAGATCCGTCCGGAACGTAAGGATATTGACGCAATCTATTATTCCTCAGAACACCTTTTGCAAATTGTTAACGAAGTGCTCGACTACAACCGGATAGTCTCTGGGAAATTCACTTTCGCAGAACAAACCTTTGCAATCAGGAGTCTACTTGAAGAGGTTATACTAATACTAAGGCCTCAAGCAGAGAAAAAGAATCTGCGCTTGAACACCGCTTTAGACCTTGATCATCTTGGGTATATCTCCGGCGATCCCTTTCGTCTAAAGCAGATCTTACTTAACCTGCTGGGAAATGCAATCAAATTTACCGCTGAAGGAGAGGTACTCTTATCTGTTTTCTATAAGCGGAAGGGCAGCGATCTTCACTTTACTTTCGTGGTAAAGGATACTGGGATGGGCTTTTCTGAGCAGGATGCCTTGCATATCTTTGGCGAATTTGAACAGTCTGAAAGTACAGGCTCGAATGTCAAGGAGGGATCCGGGCTAGGCCTTGCAATTGTTAAAGCATTGGTAGAAGGACAAGGCGGCCGCATCTATGCTAAGAGTAAGCAAGGGCAAGGCAGTATATTTACCGTATACCTGAGGTTCAAAATAGCACAACAACCTGAATTAA